>NZ_JAXAXM020000003.1:179322-269823 GCF_047500745.2 Stenotrophomonas sp. FR024 | reverse complement strand
ATGGGTTCACGGCGTGTCCCGCCCGCCCATCCCGCCTCACCCAGCACGTAGAAACACCGAGCCATGACCCGCTGTTGCTGTTGCTGTTGCTGTTGCTTCAGACGTTGCTCGTAAGCAGTCGCGGCCGCAGGCCGCGCGGACACCTCACAGGTGCCGCAACTCCTGCTTCAGCGTCGCCACGCAGCGGCGGCTGACTTCCAGCGGTTGCTTGCCATGGCGCAACATCGCCTGCACCTGCCCACCCGTGCCACGACGCAGCTCCACCAGCTCATGGCGTGCCACCAGGCAGTTGCGATGGATGCGGATGAAGCGGCTGGCGAACTCTTCTTCCAGCGACTTCAGCGACTCTTCGATCAGGTCTTCTCCGCGCGCGTGGTGCACCACCACGTACTTCTCTTCGGCCTGCAGGTAATGGATGTCGTCCAGCGGAATCAAGCGCAGGCTGCCGCGCAGGCGCGCGCACAGCATGCTGCGCGCCTGCTGCCCGCGGTGGTCCTGTGGCTGGCCATCGCGGCCAGCCAGGAACGTGCGCGCGCGCGCGATGGCCGCGGCCAGACGCTCGGCACGTACCGGCTTCATCAGGTAATCAATCGCGGCCGCCTCGAACGCCGACAGCGCATGCGCATCGTAAGCGGTGCAGAACACCACCGCCGGCCGTGGCTCGAAGCTGGCCAGGTGGCGGGCGGCTTCCAGGCCATCCAGCCCGGGCATGGCGATATCCAGCAGGACCAGGTCCGGCTGCAGCTCCGCGCACGCGTGCAGGGCCTGCTCGCCGTTGCCGGCCTCGGCCACCACATCCACGCCGTCCTGCGCGGCCAACAGGCTGCGCAGGCGCTCACGCGCCAGCGGTTCGTCATCGGCGATGACTACCCTCACGATCGCTCCCTCACTGGATCGGCACTGTCACCTGGCAGGCATAGTAGCCCTCGCTCCAGCCAGCCGTCATCCGCGCGGCGCTGCCGAAGCGCCAGGCCAGCCGATGGCCGATGCTGTGCTGGGCATGGCCGGCACCGCGCGCCAGGGCCAGCCCGGGGGCCTGCGGGTCGGGCGCCGGATTGCGCACGCAGATCTGCAGTTCATTACCCTCGCGCATCAGCTGCAGCTCGATGGTGCCACCCTCGGGCAGCCGCGAGATGCCATGCAGCACGGCGTTCTCCACCAGCGGCTGCAGTACCAGGCGAGGTAGGGGAAGATCCCAGGGCAGCGGTTCGTCGCGCTGCCAGCGCACCTGCAGGCGCTCGCCCAGGCGCAGTGATTCGATCGACAGGTAGCGCTCGGCCAGCTCGCATTCGTCACGCAGGGTGGAATCACCCTCGCCCGCCCCCAGCGCGGCACGGAACAGATCGGACAGGTCCAGCACCGCACGCTCGGCCACGACCGGGTCGCGATGCAGCAGGCTGGCGATCAGGTTCATGCTGTTGAACAGGAAATGCGGGCGGATCCGCGCCTGCAGGGCATCGGCCTGTGCGCGTGCGTTGGCCTGTACCTGCGCGGCCCAGCGATCACTCACATAGAAGTAGCGCAGAGCCAAGGCAGTGATCAGCGCCGTCGTCGCCGCGCTGCCCAGCGTGAAGCGCCAGAAGCTGATGCCGCGGGCGAAGCTGTCGCCAAGCACCGCGTACAGGGCATGCACGATGCCCGCGCAGACCACCGCGATCAGCGTCGCCAGTGCGATGGCCGAGACCGCCCCCAGAACCTGTGGCAACCTCGACAACGCGTTCCGCAGCAGGCACAGGCTGGCCGTTACAGCCAGCGCCAGCCACAACGCGAAACCACTGGCCGACAGCAGTTCGCCCACAGTCCAGTGGCGGCTGCCATCCGGAGCCAGGGCCAGCACCACCACCACCAGTTCGGCCAGGCCGAGCATCGCCGCCAGCCGCGGCAGGCGGCACAGTTCCGGCATCCAGGGCGGGGCGCTGGCCGGCGGCATGGGTCAGGCAGCGCCCAGGCGTTCCTGCAACCAGTCACCCAGCGCCTGGATCTCTTCGGCGCAGACCTGGTGGGCCATCGGGTAACTGTGCCATTCCACCTCCAGGCCCAGCGCCTGCAGTGCCTGCGCACTGTGTGCGGCCACCGCCTGCGGAATCACCGGATCGCTGCTGCCATGGGCCATGAACACCGGCACCTGCACGGCGCCTTCAGCGCGCTTTGCGCCGTCGGCTTCGGGCAGGTAGGTGGACAGCGCGATCAGGCCGGCCAGCGGCGCAGTGCGTGACAGCGCGGCGGTCAGGATGATCGCGCCCCCCTGCGAGAAACCGGCCAGGAAGATCTTCTCCGGCGCGATGCCACGCTCGATCTCGCGCGCGATCAGCGCATCCAGCTGTACCACCGATTCCTGCACGCCCACCATGTCGGCGCGCGAACGGAAATCCATGCCGACGATGTCGTACCAGCCGCGCATCGGCACGCCGTTGTTGATCGTGATCGGCCGCACCGGTGCATGCGGGAACACGAAGCGCAGCGCCGGCCAATGCGGACGCACCAGCTCCGGCACGATCGGCGCGAAGTCGTGGCCATCGGCACCGAGGCCGTGCAGCCAGATCACCGACCACTGCGGCGAGGCGCCGGTCTCCTGTTCCACCGTTTGCAGCATGATGCGGCTCCTTCAAGTTCGAGCCGCATTATGCCGCTGCCGCGGGACGATCAGTACAGCGGCGGTTGTTCGGCCGCTTCCCGGCGCAGCTGCGCGGCGCGTACCAGCACCGGCGGCGGGATGTTCTCCTCGGGGATATCAAGCAGGCCAAGACGGTGCAGGAAGGCGCCGGGGCCACGCGAAGACGTCAGTGCCACCACCGGTACCGCCAGCACCATGCCGATCACCACCGGCGCCATCCACGCGGCCAGCGATGGCGACACCGCCCAGGCCAGCATGCCCATGAAGGCGCCGAACACCCCCAGCCCACCGTAGCCACGGATCAGCGCCAGCCACGAAATGCCACCATCGTCACGCTGCTGCGCGTCCCACCCCGAATCGCGGCCGGACAGCACTTCGGCCACGCCGCGCGACTGCACGTACATCACCACCGGCGCCATCAGCGCGGCCAATACGGTTTCCACCAGCATCGAGACGAACGCGCGCAGGGCACCGCCACACCCGCGGCGGTCGACCGGGTCCAGCAGCATCGCCAGGTAACCCAGCACCTTGGGCAGCAGCAGCACCGCCATGGTCGCCGCGAACAGGCGCACCACCTGTTCCTCGTCCTGGGCCCGCCAGTACACGCTGGGCGACAGGTGCAGCAGCGCGTTGAAATCGATGCCTTCCTGGAACAGCGGGATGGCGATGCCGATCAGCATCAGCATCGCCCACATCGGCGCGGTGAAGTAATGACCGATGCCGATCAGCATGTGCATGCGGCTGATCCAGTGCAGGCCACGGCTGCCGACCACCTTGCCGTGCTGCAGGTTGCCCTGGCACCAGCGGCGGTCGCGCACCAGCAGGTCGGTCAGGGTCGGCGGACCTTCTTCATAGCTGCCGCCCAGGTACGGCACCATGTGCGCGGCCCAGCCGCCACGACGCATCAGCGCCGCTTCGACGAAGTCATGGCTGAGCACGTGGCCACCGAACGGCTTGCGCCCCGGCAGCGCCGGCAGCCCGGCCTGATCGGCGAAGGCGCGGGTGCGGATGATGGCGTTGTGGCCCCAGTAATTGCTCTCGGCACCGTGCCACCAGGCCACGCCACGGGCGATCACCGGACCGTACACACGGCCGCCGAACTGCTGCATGCGCGCGAACAGGGTGCGCCCGCCGATCACCGACGGCAGGGTCTGGATCAGGCCGACGTCGGCGTTGTGCTCCATGCCCGCGACCAGGCGCACGATACTGTCGCCGGTCATCAGGCTGTCGGCGTCCAGGATCAGCATCTGCGGGTAGGCACCGCCGAAGCGGCGGACCCAGTCGGCGATGTTGCCGGCCTTGCGCCCGCTGTTGTCGCCAC
Organism: Stenotrophomonas sp. FR024; assembly: GCF_047500745.2. Lineage (NCBI taxonomy): Bacteria > Pseudomonadati > Pseudomonadota > Gammaproteobacteria > Lysobacterales > Lysobacteraceae > Stenotrophomonas > Stenotrophomonas sp. FR024. The sequence continues at coordinate 265,888 of NZ_JAXAXM020000003.1, read as the reverse complement.
GGCGGCGGTAGAACAGCCGCGCCTGGCCATCGGGCACGCGCTCGCGCAGTTCGGCGAACACCTGCTCCTCGGCCCGCGCGATGTCTTCGCGCCGGGTATCACTGAGCACGAAGAAGTCGAACCGGTCGAGCTGGCCGGTGGCGGCCACCGACTCGTAGATCGCCTGCAGGCCGGCCAGCAGCCGGCGCGGATCTTCGTTGTAGGTCGGCATCAGCAGCGCGGTGCGACTGTGCACGGTCGGCAGTGGCTTGTCCGGGTCGATGCCGAGGCGATACCCCCGGTCGAACACGGCAGTCAGGAAGCCGGCCACGGCGCTGGCGAAAGACAGCGCGATCCAGGCGAACAGGCCGACAAACAGCACCAGCAGGCAGGCCTCGAGCACGCTGATGCCATTGGCCGACAGCACCCGCCACATCATCCGGGTAGCGATGGCGGTCATCGCCAGCGTGCCGCCGAAGATATAGAACCGGCGCAGGCCGATCAGCCGCGGCGAGGTGCGGTGGCGGCGAACCTTCAGTTGGCCTTCGCGCAGGGTCTGCTCGGGCATCTGCAACGGCGATTCGGCCGGCAGCAGCGTCCAGCCGGCATCAAGCCGGGACGTATCTGCTTCCGCATGGATGGTCTGCACCTCCATTGCCGCCTACTCCGCGCAGTCGGCACGGCCGGCCATCCCGGCCGGGCTGCATGCACCAAGGTTCCCGGCGCGCTTTCCCGGCGCCCGCACTTGTCCTGGCTGCGTCGGCGTCACGCCACGCAGTCGCTGTCTGTCACTACCGGAACCCACACGATCTCCAACGGGGCGGAATCGAAAATGCGGCTCAGTCTAGGGCGCCGGATGTAAGCCGAGTGCGAAGGTCTACGCCGGGATTTATCCCCATTCAGCAAACAGCAGGCGAGTGCCGGGGCAGGGGAACGGATGTCACTTGGTCGCCCCAGGTACTGGATCGTAACAAACGCGAACGGTTATCATTTCATTAACCAGGCAGGTCACCGTCTTCCGCACGGCCGAGACCCACCCAGCTGCGCCGGTTCCCACCCAGCGCCCAACGACCCATGGAAGGGGGCTGCCTGCTGTCTGCGTGCGCCTGCTGCTTCCACCGGGTCCCCCTCCTCCGATGGAAGCCGTCATGTCCCTGTCGTTCCGTACCCCTTCCGCGCGCCTGCCGCGCACCCGCCTGGCCTGCGCTCTGGCCACCGCCTGCCTGCTGGCCCTGCCCGGCCTGGCCGCCGCAGAGGCCAGCGCCGATGCCTCCACCAAGGATCTGGATACCGTGGTGGTCACCGCCTCGGGCAACCAGCAATGGATCAAGGATGCACCGGCCAGCATCAGCGTGATCAGCCGTGAGGACATCGAGCGCCAGCCGGTGCACGACCTGGCCACCCTGCTCAGCCGCGTGCCGGGCGTGACCGGTGGCCTCAGCGCGGTCGGCGAGCAGTCCAAGATCAAGCTGCGTGGCATGCCGTCCAATTACACGCTGGTGCTGGTGGACGGCAAGCGCATGGGCAGCTCGGCCTCGACCAACTACCGTCCCGACCTCGGCCGCCAGGATCTGAACTGGATCTCGCCCGACCAGATCGAACGGATCGAGGTGGTGCGCGGACCAATGTCGTCACTGTACGGCTCCGACGCCATGGGCGGCGTGATCAACATCATCACCAAGCGCATCGGTGATGACTGGAACGGCAGCGCCACCCACAGCTATACCCGCCCGGGTGATGGCAAGTGCGGTGATACCCAGCAGATCGGTGCGACGTTCTCCGGCCCGCTCGGCGAGCGCTTCGGCCTGCGCATCGGTGCCAACAGCATGCGCCGCGACTCGGACCGCTCCAACGGTGGTGTCTATGGCAATGCCTACGCCGGCGAGAAGGACCGCAATGTCGACGCGCTGCTGCAGTGGAAGCTCAGCGATGCGCAGGAACTGTCGCTGGAAGCCGGCCACGGCGTGCAGCAGGCCTTCATCGACGCCTCGCTGGAAAAGCAGGACGAAGGCGCCTGGGGTGCCAGCGAACTCAAGCGCAGCTCGCTGGCACTCAACCACGATGGCAAGTGGAGCTTCGGCAACTCGAAGCTCAGCGCGTACTGGACCGAGTACAAGAACGACATCGGTGCCACCGGCCGCTCCGAGGCCACCGATACCATCATCGAAGGCAGCCTGACCACGCCGTTCACCCTGGGCGTTGAACACCAGTTCGCCGTCGGTGGCCAGTGGAAGCGCCAGGAACTGACCAATACCGATACCATCGGCCGCGCGCCGATCGACTATGCCGGCAATGCCGTCAGCGGCTCCAACCTGGAAGTGGTTACCTGGGCATTGTTTGTCGAGGACGAACTGAAGCTGCACCGCACGCTGGCGCTGACCGTGGGCGCACGCCTGGATCACCATGAGAAGTTCGGCAGCCACGTCAGCCCGCGTGCGTACCTAGTCTGGCACCCGGCCGAACAGTGGACGATCCGCGGTGGCGTCTCCAAGGGCTTCCGCGCGCCCAGCCTGACCGAGAATTCGCCCAGCGCGGCCACCCAGTCCGGCGGCCGCGGCTGCACCTCGCTGATCCCGCTGGGCTATACCCGCGGTGGCTGCTACATGGCCGGCAACCCGGACCTGGACCCGGAAACCAGCACCAACCGAGAGATCGGCATCAGCTTCGACAATGACCTGTTCGATGCCGGCCTGACCTACTTCCATACCGACTTCAAGAACAAGATCGAGTACGCGCCCCTGGGCAAGTTCAACGGCATCTGGTGGACGCGCATGAGCAACGTGCAGCGCGCGCGCACCAGTGGCATGGAAGGCAACTTCAATGTCCGCTTCGGCGAGCAGTGGCGCTGGCGCACCTCGGCCACCTGGATGAAGGAAGCCAAGAACCTGACCACCGGCAGGAATCTGATCGATACGCCGGAGTTTTCCGGCTATTCGTCGCTGGACTGGACGCCCAATACGGTGTTTTCCAGCAGCCTGTCGGCGCAGTACACCGGCAAGCAGACCGGTACCGCCACGACCTTCCTCAAGGCCTACACCCTGTATGACCTGACCGCAGCCTGGAACGTCAACGAGGTACTGACCCTGCGCGGCGGCGTCAGCAACCTGGCCGACAAGAAGCTGTATGCGGAGGGCTCCACCGACTACTTCGTGGCCGGGCGCAGCTACTTCATGAGCATGACCGCGCGGTTCTGACCGGCGGCGCGCGCCGCGATCGCGCTGGCAGCACGCCAGCGCGATCGGCGGTGTTGCGGATTACTCGCTTTCCAGCGCGGCCGCGGCCGCGTTCTGCGTAGCGGCCGTGCGTGCACGGTCCATCGCTACCGCCAGTTGCTGGCGTGCGAGCAGTTGTTGTGCCTGCACCACTTCAGGTGTCGGCAGGAGCACCGGTCCCGGTGCGTTTTCCGGTATAGCAGGTGTGGTCATGCAACCTCCATGGACATCCCGCCGCCGCCCGGGTTCAGCTGGGGCGGCAGCGGAACTGCGCACCCTATCCTAAAAACAAGGCGGATGGGTGACGGTGCGGCGCCCCGCCGCAGGCCTGCACATGCCGGGCGCGTCACATTTTTGACGGTTGAGGGTAGTTTCCTGAACCGTCGGCCCCGTATCATGTAACCGTTTTCCTACAAGGACGTAATCGTCAATGAACACCGTCGACCTCTCCCGCTTCAGCCCGAAGTGGCAGTTCCGCTTCAATTTCTTCCAGCAGCACGGCGCTCCGAAGGAGCCGCGCTTCAAGGAAGCCTGGAAGGCGCTGTCCTTCGGCGACCGCCTCAAGATCAACATCAACTTCTTCGCCTTCTTCTTCGGCTTCATCTACCTGTTCATTCTGGGCATGTGGCGCAAGGCGCTGGTGGTGATCGGCATCGGCCTCGTGCTGGGCATCGTGTCCCTGTTCCTGCCGGACATCATCGCGCGCCCGCTGTTCATCGCCATGAACTTCCTGGTTGCCGCCAGCACCAACTACAGCTACTACCTGGAGCAGGTGAAGGGCAAAGCCAGCTGGAATCCCTTCGAAGGCATGTTCTGACGCGATGCTGCCGCCGCACTCCGGCCTGGCATAGCATCAAGCAGAAATGAAGACGCCCGGCCTTGGCCGGGCGTCTTCATGTGCGCGCAACAGGATCAGGCCGCGCGGCGGACCGTAGCCACCGGCTCGGCCTGCAGGCGGAAGCGCGAGACCGCCACCGCCAGCTGCTCGGCCTGTTCTTCCATTGCGCGCGCAGCGGCACTGGCCTCTTCCACCAGCGCGGCGTTCTGCTGGGTGGTCTCGTCCATCTGCACCACGGTCTGGTTGACCTGCTCGATGCCCGCCGACTGCTCGCGCGAGGCTGCCGAGATCTCGGCCATGATCTCGTTCACTCGGCCGACCTGGCCGACGATTTCCTGCATGGTGCGGCCCGCGCCGTGCACCAGCTGCGCACCGGCACCGACCTGCGCCACCGAGGCGTCGATCAGCTCCTTGATCTCCTTGGCCGCGCCTGCCGAGCGCTGGGCCAGCGCACGCACTTCGCTGGCGACCACGGCGAATCCGCGGCCCTGTTCGCCGGCACGCGCCGCTTCCACCGCCGCGTTCAACGCCAGGATGTTGGTCTGGAACGCGATGCCATCGATTACCGAAATGATCTCGGCAATGCGCTGCGAGGAGGCCTCGATCTGTTCCATGGTCTGCACCACCTGGCTGACCACCTGCCCGCCTTCGCTGGCCACGCCCGCTGCGGAGCCGGCCAGGGTGTTGGCCTGCAGCGCGTGGTCGGCATTCTGGCGCACCGTGGAGGTCAGCTCTTCCATCGAGGCCGCGGTCTCTTCCAGGTTCGCCGCCTGCTGCTCGGTGCGGCGCGACAGGTCACTGTTGCCGGCGGCAATCTCACCCGCCGCCAGGCGGATGCTGGCCGCCGACTGCTGGATCTGGCCAACGATCTGGGTCAGCTGCTGCACGGTGCTGTTGGCATCGTCGCGCATCACCGCGAACACGCCGTGGAAGTCGCCCTGCATGCGCGCGCTGAGGTCGCCTGCGGCAATCGCGCGCAGCAGCGTCGACAGCTCGGCCAGGTTGTGGTCGCTGACCTGCATCATGGTGTTGAGGGTTTCCACCATGCGGCGGAAGTCGTGGTCGAAACGCAGCGTGTCGCCGCGCACCGCAAAATCGCCGGCGGCGGCGGCAGCGGCCAGCTGCTGGATCTGATCGTTGATCGCCGCCAGGTTGCTCTTGGTGGTGGCCATTGCAGCGGTGAACACCGCCTTCTCGCCCGGCAGCGCTTCCATGTCCACGCTCAGGTCACCCACCGCATAGCGCTGCATCACGTCGACCAGGCGCTGGGTGACGGCGTTGCTGGAGGCCACCAGCTGGTTGCTGTCAGCCACCATCCGGCCGTACTCACCCGGGAACGCCGAGGCGTCCATGCGGTAGCTGATTTCACCGGCGTCATGGCGACGCGCCATTTCCGCCTGCGCCGCCATCACCGACTGCAGCTGCCCCCGCATGCCCTGCATCGCGTCCAGCAGGCGGCCCACTTCGTCGTTGCTGCGTGCCGGCAGGGTGCTGTCCAGCTTGCCCGCGGCGACATCGCCGGCCACGCGCACGGCTTCGGCCAGTGGGCGGATCGCCAACCGGCGCAGCAGCACATAGACACCGGCACTCAGCGTCAGCGCGGCCACCACACCAACCAGCAGGGTCAGCCACAGCAGCTGGCGCGCCTCGGCCACGATCACCGCGTGCGGCATCACCACACCCAGTGCAAAGCGCTGCGGCGCATCGCCCACACGCAGCGGCACGTATACGCGCACGTTGCCGGCGGCATCCGGAGTGAAGGCTTCGAACCGGCGGTCGGCGGCGATGTCTGCCAGCATGCTGCGGGTCAATGCGTCGCCTCGTGGCTTGCCGATTTCGGCGGCATTGGCCGAGGCCAGCACCACGCCATTCGGCGAGAGCAGTTCGACGCGCCCGGCGCCCATCGGCTTGAGCGTGGCCAGGTGCTTCTGCAGCGCCGCCAGCGAGAAGTCCACAGTAAATACACCGAGGAACCGGCCGTTTTCGATGATCGGCGTGCTCAGCGTGCTCATCAGCACCTGCTGGCCACCGATGTCGTAGGCGTAGGGCTCGCTTACCTTCGCCAGCTTGTCGCGGCTGGGCACCATGTACCAGTCACCGGAGCCACTGGCCGTCTCGGTGTAGTCGGTCATCGTCGACTGCTGCGGCTTGCCATCGTGCCAGGCCCAGTAGCTCATGTAACGACCGGTGGCATCGTGCGCTTCAGTGTTGACGAACTCGGCATCCTTGCCATCGAAGGCGTCGGCCTCCCACATGGTGCTCTTGCCCAGCCACTCGGGGTGGGTGCGCAGCTGCTCGCCCAGCACGGCAGCCAGGCTGGCACGGTCCGGAACATCGCCGCGCGCGCGCTGGGCGAGCACGGCCTCGACCATGGCGTCGTTGCTGGCAAAGGCGGTGCCCAGATCGGCCGCGACCTGGCGGGCTTCGGCGGTGGCTTCGCTGGCCATGGTCTGGCGCGAGGCGTCGATCAGGCTGGCGCTGGCCTGGCGGTAGATCAGGAACGCAGTCAGGCCGAAGCACAGCAGCGCGATCGCAGCGGTGCCCAGCATCAGCTTGTGGGCGATGCTGCCCGGGCGGCGGGCAGCGGCGGAACGGGGAGAAGGCATGGAAGGATCCGCAAGGCAGTTCAGGACGACCGGCACCGCGAGGGCACCGCGCAGGTGCGCGATCCGTCGCGCAGGCCACCGGCCGCCGGGACACGCCCGGCGCTGGAAGCGCACCGGGTTAGCGGCCGCCTGCGAACGAGGTTGAGGCGGTCCATCTGCACATTCCTGAACCTGCTCAGGGTCGGGTCAGGAACCCGCCCGGCTGCCGCCCTATTCGGCCACGCGGTCCTTGATCCATTCCGCCCGCGGCAGCACCTCGATGCTGCCAACCGCGTACTGCTGCAGCACGTCGTCCGGGCCGAAGCGCGGCTGCCAGCCCAATGTGCGGCGCATCAGTGCACTGTCGTAGACGCGGTCAATGCTCAGCGGCAGCGGCCAGCCACGGCGCTCGAACTCGGCCAGCAACTGCGGGGCGCGGCGGGCCAGCACCCTGCACGGCTGGGTCGCCAGTTCCAGGCAATCCTCGCGCAGGAACGGCGTCGGTGCGCAGGCAATGTAGCGTGCGAAGGCAGCGCCCTCATCGTGCAGCAGCGCGGCATGTGCGCTGGCCACGTCGCGCGCGTCGATGCCGCGGTGCAGGCGGAACATCGCCATCCGCTCCGGTGGCTCGGGGAAACAGCGGGCCATGCGCAGCACGCGCACGCTGAAGCCCGGCGCCGCAGCGGCTTCAGCCAACGCCTCGGCCTGCAGCTTGCTGCGATGGTAGATGGTGCGTGGCAGCGGCTCGGTATCTTCATCGATCCAGCGGCAACCGCCCGCCACCACCGCATGGCCATACAGCGCCGTGGTGCTGGTCAGCACGAAGCGGCGTGCACCGGCCTCGCGGGCAGCCTGCAACAGGTGTGCGGTCGCCTCCACATTGATCTGCTGGAATACCGCATCCGGCACCAGGCCGACATGGGGTGCGTGCAGGGCGGCGGTATGGATCACCGCGTCGACGCCCTGCACTGCCCGCTTCACGGCCTGACGATCGGTGACATCGGCAATGATGCGGGTGGTGGCGAATGGGCTGCGATCCAGCCCCACCACTTCGTGGGCCGCCGCCAGCGCGCCGAAGATCGCACGCCCGATCCGCCCGGAACTGCCGGTCAACAGAATCTTCATTGAGTCCATTCACTCGAAGCGCCCGGGAACTACCGGGATGCATCGATTCTAGGCACGCTGCATGTCGTCTGCGATAGGGCGCGGTTGCAATTGTGCGTTCATTCTGGCGATGCCGATCGGGCCAGCAGCTGGCGGGCGACGAACAGCGGATCGTCACCGCCTGCTGCATCAGGCGTGACGCCGGTGCGTTCCCAGTTGGTTCCGGTACGGAGGTTGATCGGCTGCCGGTCGGGAATGCTGATCTGATAGCCATCCGGCAGCAGCACAGGATCATCGAACATATGTGCCGCACCGCCACTTCGACTACCAACGACACGTGCCCGCCCCTGCGCCTGCAGCGAGTACGCGACGAATTCGGCGGCCGACCCGGTGCGGCGGTCGATCAGAACCACCAGCGGCTTCAGGTACAGCCCCAGGCTCGCCGGTGGCAACGGTACCGGACTGCGCTGGCCACGGCGTTGCAGTGACTGCACCTGGGTGATCTCCGCCGCCAGCAGGGTCCGCACCAGCAGGTCCGCACTGCCGTCATCGCCACCACCGTTCTGGCGCAGGTCCAGCACCAGGCCATCGGTGTCGGCCAGCAGGGTGAAGGCAGCAGCCAGCTTCGGCCGGGCCAGATCGAGCGGATAGAAGGTGCTCAGGCGCAGGTAACCGATGTTGCCTTCCAGCACCCGCACCTCGCGCACGCCCGCACCATTGCTGCGCGCATCCGCGCGCCAGGCCATCAGCCAGTCGTCCTGGCCGGCGCGGGCATCCACCCGCTCGACATGGAAGTGGCCATCGAACACGTCCAGATCCTGGTTCAAGCGTGCGCTGAACGCCTTGGGGTCCGCGCAGCTGTCCACATAGCGCTGCTGGGTGGACCAGCCGCGAACGGCCTCAGCAATGTGCGCGCCTTCGGCCACGTCCAGGTACTGCGCCTGTATCGCCGTGGCCGCCGCCTGCAGCACCGCGTCCTGGGCCGGGCAGGACGCCGCCAGCAGCGCGCCCAGCATCCACGAAACTGCCATGACCGCACCCCACGTTGATGATATGTAAGCTCTTATATATCATCGCCACCATGGATCTCCAACATGCCACCCTGGGAACACTGCTGCGGGCCCTGCTCGACCAGCTGGACCCGGCGGTCGAGCAGGCCTACCGCGACCTGAAGCTGGACTACCGGCCGCGCTACACCCCGGTGCTGCGCACGCTGATGGCGCAGGGACCCTGCCGCATCAAGGATCTCGCACTGGCCTGCGGGCTCAGCCATTCGGCGCTCAGCCAGACGGTTTCAGCAATGGTGCGCGACGGCTGGCTGCACGCTGCGGTCGGTGAAGACAGCCGCGAGCGCATCCTGCAGCTGAGCCCGCGCGCGTTGCAGGCGTTGCCGGCGCTGCAGGCGCAGTGGCAGGCCACGGCACGCGCGGCGCGCAGCCTCGATGCCGATCTTGGACAGTCATTGGAGCAGGTGCTGCGCGAGGCACTGCAGGCGCTTGAACAGCGGCCGTTCGCGCAGCGACTGCGTGGCACGCCCCAACGCTGAGGCGCTTACTGCTCGGCCGCCATCTCGATTTCACTGAGGAACGTCCAGCTGCCATTGGCCAACCGCAGCTCCAGCGTACGGCACTGCGCGGCCAGCGGCGCGGCGTTGCCCAGCACGTATTCCTCTTCGGTCGAACCGCTCAGTCCGGCCTGGGGGAATGGCGCCGACAGCACACCGATCTTCACCGCAGCGGCGCCCGGCTCGGCACACATCACCTCCACAGCTGTCGGCGTGACGATGCCCCACGCCGGGCGGGTCATCGTATGCAGGCCGATCCAGTCCACCCGCCGGCGCTGGCCCAGGTCGATGGTGATGCTGGCGTTGCCATGCACGCCTACCCAGCCGGCATCCATCGGGTTGCGCGGATCCCCCACCCGGCGATCGAACAGTTCATGCCCGGTGCTGTCGGGATAGTTTGCATCCGGCGCCACGCTGTAGCTGTAGGTGGTCTGCACCGGATCGACACTGTAGGACGCACCGAGCCCATACAGCCCGCGATAGGTGTTCATCAACCGCGGAGATTCGGCATAGCCCTGGCCGGGGCCGACCACCTCGGACATGTGGTACTGGTTGAGCCAGGCAACGCGCTTGCCGGCCGAACGCGCGCTCCACAACTGCTGGTTGATGCGCTGCACTGACGCGGAGCGATAGGCACCGGACAATCCGTTGCCGGTTCCCAGGAACAAGGGACTGCCATGGTTGAACAGTTCGATGTCGGCCCACAGGCCGCTGGCCCCCAGCGCCGCCGACAGCGCCTCGTAATACGCCTCGGTGGAATGACCTGGGCGATCCCACTGGAACAGGCGTGCATGCGAGGCGGCGCCGATGCCGTCCTGCCAGATCTGCACATCCACGCCGGTGGCCGTACGGAACTGTGCAGCAGCCCGGCCCACACTGGCCGGACCCACGCTGGATGACGCCAGGTAGGGGGCCACCATCACCGGCCGCGCGGGTGTACTGCCTTTGAGCGCCGTCACGATCGCACGGTAGAACGGCGCGCGATCAGCCGGCACCTGTGCTGGCTCGTCGGTGATGTACCAGCCCGCGAACGCCGGATGCGATCCGTACTGTTGGCCCAGCTGGGCCAGCGACTGCGCCGCATCCTGTGCCACGGCCGTTGCGTTCTGCCCCTGCCAGAAGGTGGCGCACTGCCCCGAGCTGTAGGTGGTGCCGACCACGACCTTCATGCCGCGCGCGGCCGCCGCATCGAGCACGGTGCCGAGCTTGCCGGGAAAGCCGGCAATCCATTCGAAATCCTGCACGCCGCTGGCGCAGCCCACGCCGGCACGGATGGCACGCACCTGACCGAGGATGATCGTGTCGTTGCCCAGGTCCTGCAGTTCATCCAGGAACAGCGGCAACTGCGCGGCCGGCAGTTGTTCGTCGCTGCCCGAGTAGCCAACGTGGACGAAGCTGCCGGACAACAGAGGGCTGGCTGCGTGGACGGGAGCGGTACAGGCCAGCACTGCGATCAGTCCAATCCTGTTCATGTTCTACGTCCCTGTCGTGGCCAGGCGAGTGGCGTTGTTGCGCATCCTATCAACAGCAACGGTGGCCCCATCACGATCATCGACAACGCTGCGCAATCGCCGACTTCAGCTGCCCCCGCAGCAGCGCACGTGCAATGCCGATTCAAGCGGTTGATTCATTCAACTGCGTGATCGAGCCTGCGCGCTCCTTCCCCTGGAATACTCCTCATGCGCACGCCGCCCGCACCGCTCAGCCTGATGGAACGCGACCGCCGCTGGGCCCTGGCCCGCGACCTCATGGCCAGTGAACGCCTCGATGCCCTGGTTGTGCATGGCGACCGGGAAGCCGCCGCACCGGCCGGGTTCTCGCCGGACTGCTACTTCACCAATGACCGGCCAGGCTCGATCGTGGTGTTCGTCGGCGACCAGCCGCCACGGGTGTTCACCTTTGCCTCGCTGATGATTGCCGACCACCTGCAGGCCTGCCTGCGCGGCGACCTGCAGTGGATCGCACCCGAACAGCTGTGGGTTGGAAAATCCGGTCTGGAGGTTGGCCGCTGGCTGCAGCAATGTGGCCTGCACACGGCACGTATCGGCGTGCTGGGGCTGGAGCCCTATCCACCGTTCTACTTCGACGGCGCGATGCCCGCGCGCACCCTGCAGGGCATGCAGGCGGCGGTGCCGAACGCGGAATTCGTACCGGTATATCGTGCGTTCTTCCAGCGCGCCTCGGTAAAGAGCCAGGAGGAACTGGCGCTGATTGCGCATGCCGCCTGGATCGGTGAATCCATGAGCGAGGCGCTGCGTGCCACTGCTCGCCCCGGTGTTTCGGAAGCCGAACTGGTTGCCGCAGTGACCGCCGCCTGTTTCTCGCTGGGGGGCTATACCGCCGAGGTGTTGCTCGGCTCGGGTCCCGAGTATGTGGGCTGGGGACCACCCGCCTGGCAGTATCGTGCGCAGCCGCCGCGCATTCTGCGCGATGGTGACCTGGTGCTGTCGGAGATCTTCGCACTGTACGGGCTGATGGAAACCCAGCATCAGGCCGCGGTTGCCATTGGCGAGGTGCACGACGACATCCATCGCGCCGCTGCCGTCGCCCGCAGCAGCTACGAAGCAGGCCTGTCCGCACTGCGCGTGGGCAATACCTTCGGCGATGTCGTCGACGCGATGGAAGCGCCCCTGCTGGAGGCGGGCGGCTGGCACGTGCATCCGTTGGTCCACAGCCTCAACCCCTATGGACCGATTGGCTTCGGCCGTGCACCGGGCATCGAAGCGCTGCCGGAGGCCGCGCGCTATGCGCACATCGCGCCGCTGCCGACTGTCGGGCGCGAACTGCCCCTCCAGGCCGGCATGTGCTTCGCCTTCGAACCGAACTGTGCATTCGGCCGGCACATGGCCAACATCGGCGGTACGGTCATCGTCGGCGCGGACGCGGGTACCGCGCTCAATGAAAACTCGACACGGCTGATGCTGGCCGATGCCTGAGTTCATCGCCCATCTGCAGACACCGGCACGGCGGCGCGCGGCCGAGACGCGCAGCGGGCAGACCCGAGCCCGACTGCTGCACGCAGGGCTGCAGCTGTTCAGCGCGTTCGGCGTGGAGGGTGTGCGTACCCGCCAGCTGGTGGACATGGCCGGCTGCAGCCAGTCAGCCATTCCCTATCACTTCGGTGGCAAGCAGGAACTGTATGCCGCCGTACTGCAGCGCTGCGCTCAAGCCATTGCCGAGCGATTGCCGCTGCCGGCAACGCCACCCAACGGCGCGCGGCAGGCCGCGCAGCAGCTGCAGCAGTTGATGCGGGCATTCGTCCATGCCTTGCTTTCGGCGCCGGATGCAGGTCCACGCACGCTGCTGTTGGCGCGCGAACAGATCCAACCGACGGCGGCGTTCGCCAGTGCCCACCGTACGCTGTTCGAACCCCTGCACTCCACGTTGGCCGCGTGCGTAGCGTGCCTGCGCGGCAGCGAACCATCCAGCGCCGAGACGGTGCTGCGTACCCACGCCCTGCTCGGCCAAGCGATCGTCTTCGCCGTCTCCCACGGAGCTCTGCAGGCGCGACTGAACCAGGGAGCTCCCTTGGCAGACGTAGAGACGATCGGGTCGGTGGTCAGTGGCATGGCACTGGCGGCAGCGAAGGCAGCGCCCGCCTGAATGGCTGCCTGATCAGCCCCGTGCGCAGGGCGCGTGAAAACCGGGGCGAAGATGGCGACCTGGACTTAGCGTGCGATGGCCAAGCATGGATGCCGTCGTCTACGAAGGCGACGCCCACACCGCAGGAGATTTCACATGACTGAGCAGAACCCGCGCAGCTCCAACCGGGGTTTCGCATCAATGGACCAGGAAAAGCAGCGCGCGATCGCTGCCAAGGGCGGGCGCGCCGCACATGCCTCCGGCAACGCGCATGAATTCAGTCCGGCCGAGGCACGTGTCGCAGGCCGCAAAGGCGGCGAGGCGATCAGCCGCAACCGCCAGCACATGGCCGAGATCGGTCGTGAAGGTGGACACGCTCGCCACGCCAATGCGCGCCAGCAGCAACAACAGCCTCAGGAGATCGAACGCACGGCAGCGGGTCCGCAACGCCAGCAGGGCTGAATGCAGCGCGTCAGGCCGGTGCGCGCTGCCGATACAGCCCGAGCGCCGCAAGCAGGGCCAGCGCACCGGCCACAGCCATCGCCCATCCGAAACCACTGGCCATCGCACTGCGATACCACGTCAGCATCTGCGGCGTGGCGTGCATCGAGCCCGGTTGCAGGATCAGTTCGCGCGCCTGTGCCGCCAGCTCCCGCTGCCCGGCCGCCTGCGCGGACGCGGCGAACTGCTGCACGGCGCGTTGGCCCATCAGGCTGCCCAGCAGCGCGATGCCCAGGCTCATGCCTGCCTGACGTAACGCGTTCATCGTGGCTGAGGCGATACCCGCGCGCTCGACCGGCGCGCTGGTCATGACCGCCATGCCGGTCGCCGGTACTGCCAGCCCCATTCCAATGCCAAGCAGCACCAGCACAGCACTGGAACAAGCGTGCGAAGTAGCCGGTTCGAACGTGGCCATCGCGCACAGCGCCACCCCAGCCAGGGCGTAGCCCAGCACCAGCGCGGCGTGCAGCCCGAGGTGGGCGACCAGACGCCCGAACAACAGCGAGACGGCACCCATCAACAGGAACTGCGGGGCCAACTGGGAGCCTGCCAGCGCAGCGTTGTGCCCCTGCGCCTGCTGGAAGAACAGCGACAGGAAGAACAGGCTGGCATAGGCAGTGAAGCCCAGCACGAACGAGGCCAGGTTGAACATGCCGAAGCGGCGGTCGGCAAACAGGTCCAGCGGCAGCAATGGGCGTGCCACCCGGCGTTCGACGATGCCGAACAGGATCAACCCGGCAGCTGCCACGCCCAGCGCCAGCAGCGTCACCGGGGCAAGCAGGCCATGCGCGCCGATCGCGATCAGGCCATAGCTCAGCGCACCCAGCGCGACGATGCTGAGCAGCTGCCCGGCAGGGTCCAGCGCAGCGTGCTGCGGATGCCGCCGCTCCAGAATTCCCCAGGCGCCCAGCGCCAGCGCGAGCAGGCCCAGCGGCAGGTTGATCAGGAAGATGCTGGGCCATCCGACGCGCTGTACCAGCACGCCGCCCAGCAGCGGGCCAAGCACCAGGGCCAGCGCACTGAACGCCGACCAGCCACCGATCGCACGTGCACGTTGGCGCGCGTCGGGAAACGCGTGGCTGAGGATCGGCATTGCGGCGGGAATCAACAAGGCGCCCGCGATGCCCTGCACTGCACGCCCGGCTACCAGGGTCGCAAGATTGCCGGCACAGGCGCACAGCAGCGACCCCAGCGTGAAGGTGGCGACGCTGAGCAGCCACATCCGCCGATGACCGTAACGGTCCCCAAGCGGCCCCGCCGACAGCATCAACGCCGACAGCGCGATTGCATACGCATTGATCACCCACTGCAGGCCGGCCATGTCGGTATTCAACGCCTGCTGCAGGGTCGGCAGGGCGACGTTGACGATGCTGATGTCCAGCGAGGCGAGGAATGTGCCGAGGTAGGCCGCCAGCACCAGGGCCGGCCGCTGGAAACGTCGCATGTACGGCTCCCGGGGGAAGGATGTGTGCGCATCCTAGCCACTGACTGACCGTCGGTCAATGACTGACGGTCAGTCGTTGCCACAGGCCAGCTAGAATGGTTCCCGTCGCACCCGGATCCCTCCCACATGCAGACCCCAGCTGTCGCCAGGCCACGCACCAAACCTGCGGAAACCCGCCAGGAAGAACTGATGGACGCCGCGCAGGCGCTGTTCCTGTCAAAGGGAGTGGATGCCACCACCATCAGCGACATCGTCGCCGCAGCCGACGTTGCCAAGGGCACCTTCTATACCTATTTCGCCTCGCGCACCGAGATTCTGCAGGCGCTGGCGCAGCGCTATACCCGGCGTTTCATGGAAGACGTCGACCGCGCCGTGCAGCATTACCCGGCCAACGATGGCGTAGCGCGCCTGCGCGCCTGGATCCGCGCCAACATCGAACTTTATGTGCGCACCCATGCACTGCACGACGTGGTGTACGCCAACCATCATCACCACCAGCGTGGCAACGCCGAACGCAATGCGATCCAGCAGCAACTGCTGGGCATCCTCGAAGCAGGCAATGCCGCAGCTCTGTGGCAGCTTCCAGCGCCCAAAGTCACCGCCTCGTTGATCTATGCCGGCGTGCACGGCGCCACCGACGACCTGATCGCCACACCCGCACAGGATGCCGATGCCTTCATCGCCGCCGTGGTGGATGATTGCCTGCGCATGGTCGGCGTGCCACCAACCGGTGCCAAACGTCGCTGACGGGCTTTCTGCTGCTCAGATGTGGGCGAGGATGTTCAACAGCCGCCCGAACGGGTCACGGACGAAGAAGCGGCGCACACCCCAGGGCTCATCGGCGGGGCCATATTCCAGCGGGATGCCGGCCGCGCGCATGCGCTCCAGTACCTGTTGCAGATTGTCGACTTCTATCGACAGATCCGGCACCGCCGTGCCGGATCCCCCTTCAGTGGCAAAGCTGACCTGCGCCAGCGCGCTGCCCTCGCCGCCATGGGTGACGATCCAGCCGTGGTCCATCACCACCGGCATGCCCAGCAGCTCGCCATAAAACGCTGCGGCACGCGCAGGGTCAGGCGTGGCGATGTTGGCGACGACACGTTTGACGGCCATGTGCGGCGGCTCCGATGCGATTCCCCATCCTCGCTGCTGCGTGCATGGCCTGCAAGCGGGCGGCGCTGAAACAGAAGAGCCCCGTCGGGGACGGGGCTCGTCATCAATCCTGCATTGCCACTGCTTACACAGCGCCGCAGCGATCCATGATGCAACGATCGTATTCGTACTGGCATTCCATCGCATCACCGCCACCGGACAGACACGCCTGGTAAGCCTTCCAACAGGGAAGATCGCATGGCGGAATCGGCCCAGCCACAGCAACCGAACCGCTGCAGGCCAAGGCGAACACCGCACCCGCGATCATTTTCCTGAAAGTACGCATCGACATCACTCCTTGATAAGCCTGGTGAGCCCAGGCCGGGCCACGGTAGCGAGGCCTCCGGGAGATGGAGTGAACGCCCGTGTCACGGAACATTAACCTGTTCATTAAATTTCCTTCACACCACTGGGGGGGATCGGCGCGCTGCGGGGTTAACGGCCTTGTTGTCCGTCAATCAAGGAAGTTGTCCGATGAATCACCCGCTGCACGGCCGTTCCTCCCACTCCCGTTCTCCCCTGCACAGCCGCCTCGCGCTGGCGGTCACCAGCACATTGCTGCTTGCCAGCACGTTGCCCGCCATGGCCAACGACTCATTCGAGGTCTGGCAACAACAGCGCCAGTTGCAGGCGGCCTGGGCGCAACCAGGCGTCGGCGCGTCCGCAGCACCGACGGCCACCACGCCAGCGGCGGCCAACACGTCCGTTCTCGGCAACCCCGGCGATGCAGCCAGTTGGCGCAGCGATGAATTCAACGCTGACTGGGGGCTGGGTGCGATGGGGGCCGATTACGCCTATGCACGTGGACTGACCGGCCAGGGCGTACGTCTTGCCCTGTTCGATTCGGGCTCGGCACTGGCCCATCAGGAATTTGCGGGGCGCAATACGTCCAGCATCACCATCGGCGCGGACTGCGCCACGCCAGGCGTGGTGGCCGGTACCGGTGCCTGCGAACAAACCCGTGGCGAGCAGCCAGGCTACAACTACTACGGCCTTGGCCCCGGCGTTCCCGCCGCACTGGCCGCACGCCTGATCGCGGCAGGCCAGCCCTATGGCTTCAGCTACGCCGACCACGGCACCCACGTGCTGGGTACCATCGGTGCCAACCGCGATGGCAAAGGCATGCATGGCGTAGCATTCGGTTCGAACCTGACCGCAGCCCGTGTGTTTGGTGATACCTACTATGAGTGGCGCCTGGATCCGGACAACTTCTATCGTCCGCGCGCGCTATATCGCACCGATCCCGATGACACCGCTACCTTGGATATGTATGCGCAGATCCAGGCGCAGGGCGTGCGCGCCATCAACCACAGCTGGGGTATCTCTACCCGCAACATGACTGCTGCCGCGCTGGATGCACAGTATGCAGCGATCGGTGACGGCTACGGCGTGTATGGCAGCATCTACGCCAACGATGGCGATGCCCCCTCCTCCACCCTCATCCAGGTGTGGTCGGCTGGTAACGGCAGTGGCGCCGTCGCCGGAATCACGGCCGCCATGCCGCGCTGGAAGCCGGAACTTGAACCGTACTGGCTGGCCGTGGCCAACGTCCGCCGGCCCAACGCTGCTGCGGGCGAAACCGACTACGTGATCGATGGCAGTTCCAGCATCTGCGGCGTTGCCGCCAACTGGTGCATCTCGGCACCGGGCACCGACATCCTGAGCACCATTGTGTCCGGTGATATCCAGGGTCGCGTCGAGAACACTTCCGCCTATGTCCGCCTGATCATCGACAGCGAGAGCACCCAGTACGTCTATGGCACCAAGACGGGCACGTCGATGGCGGCGCCACACATCACCGGCGCGCTCGGCCTGCTGATGGAGCGCTTCCCCTATCTGGACAACGCCCAGGTCCGCGACGTGTTGCTGACCACCGCACGCGACCTGGGTGCAGCAGGCATCGATCCGATCTACGGCTGGGGCATGGTCGACCTGCGCAAGGCCATCGAAGGCTACGGCTCGCTGCGCGTGGACACCAACGTGGTGATGAACCAGAAGGCCGGTGGCCTGAAGGTGTGGGAAGGCGATGCCTGGGATGACTGGACCAACGACATCGGCGGCCCCGGCAAGCTGACCAAGTCCGGCATCGGCTGGCTGCGCCTGAGTGGTGGCAACACCTTCAACGGCGCAGTACTGCAGGACGGCACGCTGGAATTGAACGGCACCAACACACTCACGTCAGCGGTCGAAGTCCAGGGTGGCCAGTTCCTGCTCAACGGCTCGCTGGTCTCCACCGCCCTGAACACCACCGGAGGCGTGAGCACGGTCAGCAGCAGCGGCCTGCTGAAGGACAGCAACCTGACGGTCAACGGTGGCGTGGTGTCCTTCAACGGCACGCAGACCGGCGGCACCACCACGGTCGGTGCCAACGGCCTGCTGAAGGGCATCGGCACGCTGGGCAACACCCGTGTGGACGGCATCATCGCGCCCGGCAATTCGATCGGCACGCTGACCATCAACGGCAACTACGTGCAGGGCGCAACCGGCGTCTATGCCGCCGAACTTGCCCCGGGCGGCCGCAGTGACCAGTTGCACGTAACCGGCACCGCCACTCTCGGCGGCACCCTGGTCGCACTGCCGGAGCCGGGTACCTACTACCTCGGCGAGCAGTTCAATTTCATCCGCGCCGACGGCGGTGTCAGCGGCCAGTTCGCGAAAACCGACTTCAGCGCGTTCTCGCCGTTCCTGCAGTTCAGCCTGGCCTACGGCGCCAATGGCACCCGCATCGACGTGACCCGGGGTGCCTCGCTCGCCAGCGCCGCCACCACGCCGAACCAGCGTGCGGCCGCGGCGGTGGCCGATGGACTGGCGATCAACCAGGGCCTGCCCAAGCCGCTGACCCAACTGTTCCCGCAACAGGTGGGTGGCGTGCTCGATGGCCTCAGCGGCGAGCTGCATCCGGCCACGGCGCTGGCCCTGGTCGAGGGCAGCCGCTATGTGCGCGATGCCGCACTGTCACGTCGTGCCGGTGCCACCGCACCCGGTGCCGATGCGGGTGATGCCACCGGCGCCTGGGTGCAGGCACTGGGCGGCAACAGCAAGCTGGATGGCAACAGCAACACCGCGCGCACCGACGCCAACAGCAACGGCCTGCTGGTCGGCATCGACCGCGAGTTCGGTGGCTGGCAGATCGGCGTGCTGGCCGGTACCGGCCGCACCGACGTGAAGCAGCAGGAGCGTCGTGCCAAGTCGAAGATCGACAACACGCACTTCGGCGCCTATGCCAGCCACACCTGGGGCGGCTTCGGCCTGCGTGGTGGCGTGGCATGGAGCCGCAACGAAGTGAAGAGCACGCGTGATGTTGCCTTCGCCGGCTTCAGCGACAGCCTCAGCGCGCGCTACAACGCACGTACGCGCCAGGCCTTCATCGAAGCGGGCTACCGCTTCGGCAATGCGGAAGGTGGGCTGGAGCCGTACCTGCAGGTCGCCCGCGTGGAGGTCGACCTGAAGCAGATCAACGAACGCGGCGGTGCGGCTGCCCTGCACGGCAAGGTGGACGACACCGGCACCACGATCGCCACGGCGGGCGTGCGCTTCGACAAGGGCCTGAAGGCATCGTTCCAGCAGGACAGCTGGCTGCACCTGCGCGGTGGCGTGGGCTATCGCCGCGCCTTCGGTGACCGCAGCCAGGTGGCCAACCTGGCCTTCGCCAACAGCAGCACCACCTTTGCAGTCGAGGGCGCACCGATTGCCGACAACGCCGTCGTGGCCGAGCTGGGCCTGGCAGCGTGGCTGACCCCGCGGCAGCAGCTGGAGCTGGGCTACAGCGGCCAGTTCGGCAGTGAAAGCCGCGACCATGGCGCCACCGCACGCTGGTCTGTGCGCTTCTAAACACGTGCTCTCTTGACGGGTTGGGGCGGCCTTGCGGCCGCCCCCTTTTTTGCCCGCCACCCAGCGTTATGCGCGATGCCGCAGCGCGGCGGCACCTGCCAGGCTGGCAAGTGGCAACAGCAACCCATAGGCCACCAGCGGCCACACGGTATCGCCGGGCAGCACGAGGGTAACCAGCGTGCCGATGCCTGCCACGATCAGGCTCTGCACGGCGTAGTACAGGGCCACCGCCGTACCTGACGCATCGGCGAAATCACGCAGCGCGCCGCTTGCAGCCACCGAAACCACCATCACCAGCCCCACCGCGATGCCCCACATGGGCAGCACCACTCCGACGAACGAGGGAGGCCACGCTGCGGCCAACGCCATCAGCAGTACGCCGGCCACCATCACCCACAGGCCACGCAGGAAGGTACCGCGCGCGTTCCAGCGGGCAATGCACACGTTCGCCATCCGCGCCGTGACGATCATCACCAGCGCCACCGTGGCGAAGGCCAGGCTGAACGACAGCGGCGAGTACTGCATGCGCCCGACCAGCAGCCGGGGCGCGACCGAGAAGAACACGAAGAACGTGCCCATGCCCGCACTGAAGCCCAGCGTATAGACCCAGAACGCGCCGCTGCCGAGGATGCGTCGTAGCGCGGGTCGCGACGCGTCCCGGCACTGCGGGCGGGTTTCCTGCCAATGCCGTACCGCGCGCATGCCGGCGATCATGCCCAGTACCCCGAGCAGAACGAAGATCGCGCGCCAGCCGAAGGCGCCTGCCAGCAGCGCGCCGAGGATCGGTCCCAGCGCCGGCACGAAGGCCAGCATCGAGGCAAACAGCCCGTACAGCGACGCGCCTTCGGCTGTATCAGCATACACATCACGCACCGTGGCAAAGGTCGCCACCAGTGCCGCCGACGCCCCCACCGCCTGTACGGTTCGCCAGGCCAGGAATGCCGCGCCACTGCTGGACATGGCCAGCGCGAACGACGAAAGCGCGAACAGCAACGCCCCCAGCAACAGGACCGGCCGCCGCCCGATGCGGTCGGACAACGGGCCGAACAGCAACTGGCCGAGGCCAAGTACCAGCAGGTAGATGCTCAATGTGAGCTGCACCAGCGTCGGTGATGTCTGCAATGCCTGCGGCATCACCGGCACCACAGGAAGATAGATGTCCATGGCCAGCGAGGCCAGGAGGTCGAACGGCGCCATCAGCACAATGGCCGATGGCAGCGGGTGGGCCCAACGCGGGGCCTGTCGATTGAACATGGGGAGTCTCCGCCCAGAGTGAATCCGGCGGTGATCCATCCAATTCGCGTGCATCGCAGGGATGATCACCGCAACAACGTCTGCATCGTTGTTGCGGCTCAGCGAACTGTCTGCGGACCGTTCCCGTTGTTCATGGTGTCCATCGAATGCGACTGCAGGTGGCACCAGTGTAGCAATCGTCCACCTGCCGCGCGGCGCTCAGGCCAGGGGCAACATGTCGATGCGCCTGCACGGTGTCTCCTTCACCTGCTCGATCAGCCGCCGCACCACTGGCGAAGTCTCTGCCCGTCGGTACTGCACAGCGATGGTCGAGACGATGGTGGGGCCCGCCAGTGGCAGATAGATCATTCCGGGCAGCACCAGCGTGCGTTGCAGTACCGATGGCACGATCGCCACCGAACCAACGCCGACCGACACCTCGGCCAACACCGCCGCCAGATGCCCGGGCTGGGAACGGATACGTGGAATGAACCCGCCGCGGCGCCCGACTTCCATTGCGCCCACCGGCTGCTCCGGCATGACGAAACCCTCCCGGGCCAATGACGCCGGCTGCACCGGCGACCGGGCCTGCGCCAGCGGATGGGTTTCCGGCAGCGCCACGCAGAACTGGTCTTCGACCAGGGTGTGTTCGCCGAAACTGTCGGGTACATCCATCGGAGGCCGGCAGAACACCACATCCACCCGTCCTTCCTGCAGCAGCTGCGGGAGCTCGCCCATCGGCCATTCGCTCACCTGCAGTTCCACGCCCGGGTAGCGGCTGCGGAACCGCCTGAGCTGATCCTGCAATGCTCCGGCATACAGCGCCGAGCCGACGTAGCCAATCTCGATCTTGCCGATCTCCCCCCGCCCGGCGCGCCGGCCCATGGTTTCGGCCTGTTCGAACCGGCGCAGCACATCACGGGCTTCGGCCAAGAACACCTCGCCTGCCGAGGTCAGCAGCACCTCGCGCCGGCCGCGGTCGAACAGGCGCGTGCCGAGCCGACGCTCGATGTCCTGGATCTGCACGCTCAGCGTGGGAGTGGCAATTCCCAAGCGCAGGGCCGCACGACCGAAGTGCAGCTCCTCGGCCAGGGTGACGAAGTACTCCAGGTGACGGCGTTCCATGGGCGGCATTTCGTTAGGCTCAAGCTAACGTAACCAGAAAACGCCGAGAATGAAACAAACACCGATCATTGATGGAATGGCCGTCCTCCCCTTCCTGCGAGTGACCGGTGCCGCCCTCTCATTCCCCTTCGCCTGCACGGCACACGCTGCCTGACGCGGTCCTGCTGGTGGCCTCGCTGGGCTGCACGATGACCGTGCTGGAGACCAATGCCGTCGCGGTCGCACTGCCCAGCATCGCGCGTGACCTGCACGCCGGATTCGCCGATATCGAGTGGGTGATCAGTGCCTACATCCTGTCCTTCACCTCACTGCTGCTGCCCGCCGGCGCTGTCGCCGACCGCTACGGCCGCCGCCGGGTGCTGCTGATCGGCATCAGCCTGTTCGCCCTCACCTCTCTGCTCTGTGCACTGGCGCCAGGTGCCACCCTGCTCTACCTGGCGCGGGCACTGCAGGGCATTGGTGCTGCCTTTCTGCTGGCACCCTCGCTGTCGATCATCGGCCACACGTACCACGAGGGGGCTGCCAAAGACACCGCATGGGCGTTCTGGGGCACAGCCATGGGCGTGATGATGGTGCTCTCACCGCTGATCGGCGGCCTGTTGTCCGCGCTCTGGGGCTGGCGCGCGGTGTTCATCGCGATCCTGCCGTTCCTGGCCCTGCTCGGCTACGGCACGCTGCGCTGGATACCCGAGTCGTCCGACAGCGTGGTCCGCCCGCTCGATCCGCCCGGCATCATCACGTTCAGCGTTGCCATCTTCGGCATCGTGTTCTTCCTGGTGGAAGGACTGGCAGAAGGATGGACATCGGCTCCGGCGCTGATTGGGCTGGGCCTGGCCGTCATCATGGCTGTTGCCTTCGTCATCGTTGAACGGGCACGGTCACATCCCATGGTCGATCTCGGGCTGCTGGCCAGTCCGCGTTTCGTCGGCGCACTCATTGCCATGGTCGGCTATTCGGTCAGCGCACAGGTGATGGCATCAATGCTGCCGCAGTACCTGCAGAACGGCATCGGCCTGAGCGTACTGGCTGCCGGTGCTGGCATGCTGCCGTTCGCTGCGGCGATGCTGCTGTTTCCCAGCGTGGGCCGGCGGCTCGGTCGCCATCTGACCAGTCCGGCGGTGCTGGCGATCGGGCTGTCGGTCACCGCCGCGGGCAATGCCGTGGCCGGACTGGCCGCGTGGCAGCACCTGCCGTGGCTGGCACTCGTCGCAATGGTGGTGATCGGTGCCGGCGGCGGCATCCTCAATGGCGAGACATCCAAAGCCATCATCGGCGCGGCACCGCGCGAGCGCGCCGGCATGGCCTCCGGCATCAGCGCGACCACGCGCTTTGTCGGCATCCTGCTCGGATTCACCGTACTGTCCAGTGCCTTGAGCCTGGGCATCCGCAGCGCACTGTCCGCGGCGGTTCCCGCCCGCAACGTACTGCCCATGGCCGATGCGATCGCTACCGGCACCTTCGCCGATGCGCGCACCGCCGCCTTCGCACAGGCGATCTACAGCCATGGGTTTTCCAGTGCACTGTGGACGTCGGCCATCGCCGCGCTGCTGGCCAGCCTTGCGGTGTTGCTGCTGGGCCGTAGCCCCATGCAGCAATGATGCTGCGGCGTTGGTTGCTGAGATGGCCGGGGCAGCCACGCTGCCCCGACCGTGGCGGCCCCGGGGAGAAGGCCGCCGATGATCGTCAGGCCGCCTTCATGGCGTGCTTGCGAGCACGCATCACGTTATGGCACTCCTGCACTTCAGGCAGAAGCTGGGTGACTTCCTGGCGCACGGCCGGCGGCAGTTCGTTGTCCTTCAGCACGTCCTTGAACGCGCCAAGCAGCCGGTCTTCGGACTCTTCCAGCTCGGCCACGTAACCATAGTTGGTGTCGCCGAATGCAGCGCGGACCTTGCCATAGAACTGCTGCATCGAACCGACCACAGTGCCGTGCTCGGCCGGCTTGCCACCGCTGGCAGCAACGGAGCCACTCAGTGCGGCGACGATGCGGCCCTTGACGCCGGCAATACGAGTAAACAGGGCCGACAGTTCGGCATCCTTCACCTTGGTCGCAGCTTCCTCGTAGAACGACTTTCCGTCGCGGGCGATCTCGATCAGGTCGTTGAGGCGGTGTTCGATGGTGGACTGGGTGCTCATGGAATCGCTCCTGTGTGCTCGATGGTCTATGGAGAATGACAGCGCGAGTGCGTTGCCTTCGGGACCACTGTGGAGGTTTGAATGTGCCGATTGGGTGAGTACGAATTGATGCATGCATCACCACCCTCAACGCGCCCTGACTCCTTCATCCCGTCGCATTTCCGCGTTCACGGTACCTGAGCAGAACGCCGACGATTCACCATGGCGCGATGACGATGATCAGCGTCACCAACAGTGCGATGGCAAGCACCAGCAACAGCACATGCCACTGCTTCCACGTGGGTCTTGGTTTGCCGGGGATATTCATCGGATGTCTCCTGGAGTCTGTCATCAGCCCGCAGCCAGACTGAAGCAGAGCACCCTTGGTGCGCGTCGCGGTTTCGTGCATGGCCTGTGCATGAACGCTGTATCCGGCGCGCGACGATAACGCGTCCATAACGTAATCGAGTTGTAAACGGAGTGTTAGGTTCCTTCCGATTCCGCACAGCGGGATTTCAGATCGGTTTCCACGCAGCGATGCGGAAACCCATTCAACTGGATTTGGAGAGAGCCAAATGCACTACAAGTACACCCTGCTTTCCCTGGCAGTGGGCACGGCCTTGGCCGCTGCCTGGTCACCGGCCGCGCATGCGCAGGATGACAGCGATAAAACACCGAAGAACCTCGATCGCATCCAGGTTACCGGTTCGGCCATCCGCAGCGTGGATATCGAAACGCAGCAGCCGATCATCGCCATCACCCGCGCGATGATCGAGCAGCAGGGCTTCACCACCATCGCCGACCTGCTGCAGAACCTGACCTCCACCGGCGCGCCGACCATTTCGCGTGCGCGCGCGTTGGCGTCCGGCGAGAACGTTGGCGGCTACTACGTCAACATCCGCAATCTGGGTGCCACGCGCACCCTGGTTCTGGTCAACGGCAAGCGGCTCGGCGCCACCACCAGCGGCCTGCAGGATCTCAGCCAGATTCCGATGAGCGCGGTGGAACGCATCGACGTGCTGAAGGACGGCGCCTCCTCGCTGTACGGCTCGGATGCAATCGCTGGCGTGGTCAACATCATCACCCGCAAGAACTACGAAGGCCTGGAAGTGTCCATGCAGCACGGGCAGTTCAGCCAGGGCGATGGCAAGGACAGCACGTTCTCGCTGGTCACCGGCGCACGCGGCGAGCGCGGCGGTTACACGCTCGCACTGGAATATCAGAAGTCAGACCCGGTGTTTGCCCGCGACCGCGAGTTCTCCCGGTACGGCGGCGCCGGCCCCAACTACCCGGGCGCGGACTGGAGCAACATCAGCCAGAACGGTTCCTGGTGCGACCCGGCGCTCTACAAGTGCAATACCGGTGATGCCGTATTCAAGACCCTCAATCGTGGCGGCGATCCGAAGAACCCGAACGACTACCACCCGATCACGCCGGCCGAGTTCGCCAACGGCAACGACCAGATGCACCTGCAGACCGGCATCGAGCGCCGCTCGCTGTTCCTGAGCACGGACTATGCGCTGACCGACCAGATCAAGTTCACTGCCGACATCGGCTACAACGAGCGCACCACCGACCAGCAGATCGCGGGCTACCCGTACCAGTCGACCAAGTTCGGCACGCCGCTGGACGCGGCCAGCGTATTCAACCCGCTCGACCACGGCATCGCGTTCAATCGCCGCCTGTGGGAAGTGCCGCGCACGACCGAAAGCAAGCTGAAGTCGCTGCGGGTTGCACCCAGTCTGTCCGGCTACTTCGAGCTGGGGACCAAGACGTACGACTGGGAAGTCGGCGCGTTGTTCAACCGCAATGAAGTTACAAAAACGGGCCGTGGCGACATGAGCCTGATCGCTTCCCGGCAGGCATTGGGGCCCTCCTACCTCGATGCCAACGGTGTGGCCCGGTGTGGCACGGCGGCATCGCCGGTCTCGGGTTGCCTGGCCTGGAATCCTTTGCTGCCGTTCGGGGTCGCGGGGGCTGGCTCTCTCTCCGATCCCGAACTGCAGCGCTTCTTGTTCCCGACGTTCAACGATACCGGCATCACCAAGACCCGCAGTTACTTCGCCAACATCTCCGGCCCGGTGATCGAACTGCCTGCCGGTGACCTGTCCGTCGCCCTGGGGTATCAGTACCGCAAGGAAGAAGGCCGCTTCGTGCCCGATGCCTTCGCCCAGTCGCGCCAGAGCACTGCACTGGGCGCATCCACCACCGCCGGTGACTACAGCCTCAACGAGTTCTTCGCCGAAGTGAACGTGCCGATCCTGCGCGACCTGCCGTTCGCCAAGGAACTGACCGTGAACCTGGCTACGCGCTACTCCGACTACAGCAACTTCGGCAGCACCACCAATTCCAAGGCGAGCTTCGCCTGGCGTCCGATCGAAGAGCTCATGATCCGTGGCACCTTCGCCGAAGGCTTCCGCGCACCGAGCATCTCCGATCTGTATGGCGGCCTGGGCACCAGCTTCGAAACCTATGTCGACCCGTGCGGCATCGGCGCCACCAACAGCGTCAACGGCAATGCCGCCTGCAACGCCGCCGGCGTCCCGCTGGGCTACCAGCAGCTGAACCAGAGCCTGAAGCCCTGCGCCAGCTATCCGTGCGCCACGCCTGACGAGTTCACCACCGGCTCCGATCCGAAGCTGCGCCCGGAAGAGTCCAAGAGCAAGACCGTGGGCGTGGTCTGGAGCCCGCGCTGGGTGGACGGGCTGGACATCAACCTCGACTGGTACAGCTACAAGATCACCAACATGATCATCCAGGACAGCGTCGATCGCATCCTGCGTGACTGCTACGTGCTCGGCAACGCTTCGCGTTGTGGCAGCGTCAAGCGCGCTGGCGATGGCCACATCACCAGCATGTTCTACGGTCTGGCCAATCTGGGCTCTATGGAAACCGAAGGCTGGGACCTGGGTATCCGCTACCGCCTGCCCGAGTTCTCGTTCGGCCGCTTCACCATCGACCTGCAGAACAGCTATGTCTCCAAGTACGACGAGGAGAACCAGAACTCGGCCGGCGATACGATCATGATGGGCCGGATCGGCCAGCCGGGAATTTCCCGCCTGCGCTCGAACCTGGGTGTGAACTGGCAGCTCGGCAACTTCAGTACGCAGTACACCGTGCGCTACTACTCCGGCATGGTTGAAAACTGCGTACCGAACCGTCCGTGCACCCTGCCCGACCGCTACGCCTACGGTGAGCCGGATGCCCTGCGCAAGGTCGGTTCCAATGCCTTCCACGATATCCAGGTCAGCTACAAGCTGCCGTGGGACGGCACCGTGGCGCTGGGTTCGAACAACGTGTTCAACCACCAGGGCCCGATCATGTTCTCCAAGCCGTCCAGCTCCTTCCCCTATTACGGCGGCTTCGATATCGGCCGCACCGTGTACGTGAAGTACTCGCAGCGCTTCTGACGGGCAGGTCCGTGCTCGTGGCCGGCGGAAGGGGAGTCCGCCGGCCACGATGCACACCGCCTCCACCCAATCTCCATCGTTTTTCGACGGAATCTCCAAGGTTCCCGGCAACACTTGATGTCATGACGGCTAAGGAGCAGGACCGCATGGATCGCCACGCGCCCCGACACTGCACACCCGTCTCCAGGTTCACCACTGAATGTGACGGTGTGGCCGGGTTCCGATCTTCCGGACATGCCGCCGCAAGGGAAGTACGAGATGACGACGGCAGTTCGCACCGGCCTGACCGACCTGGTCGCTGACGCGCAGCGGTACCTGCGCAGGATTCTCCCCGGGCTCGCCTCGGCAGTGCATCCACTTGCTTCATTGCATGCCATTCCCCACGCGATGGCATCGCGCTACCACCTCGCCGGGCTGATGCTGTACGGGGAAACCCCCGCCATGCTCGCCGTGGCCCGCGAGCCGAGCGAATCCAGCACCCGCGTGATCCAGGATGTGCGCTGCCTGCGCTCTGCAGCGAATGCACTGGTGCTGTACGTCTCGCCCTATCTCACGCCGACCCAGCGCCGCTTCCTGGTCGAGAACCACATCGACTTCGTGGTCCCGCACACCCAGTTGTTCGCGCCGAGCCTGGCCATTGAGTTCCGCGACGACCCCGATCATGAGAAGAAAGCCATCTCGCTGCTGCCTTCGGCGCAGGCCGTACTGATCCACGTACTGCTGAGCGGCCAGTCGCGCTGGTGGTCGCCGCGCGAGATCAGTGCCGTCGCCGGCTACACCTCGATGACGGCGTCGCGCCTGTCTGCCGAACTGGTCGGTCGCGGCCTGGTTGAACGCTCCACCGGGGGCCGCGAGCGCTTCCTGAAGCTGGCCGGCAACCGCGACGAGGTCTGGGCCAGGGCACAGCCGTTCCTGCGTTCCCCCATCCTGAAGGAAGTGGATGTCTGCTGGGGCCCGACCGCCGAGGCACTCCGCGATGCGGGGCATCCGGCGCCGACGGCCGGCCTCGATGCGCTTGCTGAAACGTCACCGCCCCCGATCGGTGGCACCCGCGCACTGCACATCGATGCGTGGCGGTTGCTGGGCGCACTTCCCATGCCCGGCCCGGACTGCCTCCAGAGCGCACGGCTGCAGATCTGGGCCTATCCGCCGGCATTCACCAGTATTGGCGATGTGGTGGACCCGCTTTCGCTGTATCTCAGTCTGCAGGGCAAACGCGGCCATGATGCAGACGCGCTGCAACAGCGGGTGGAACAGGCGCTGAGCGGAGACACGTATCCCGCATGACCGAAGCCCTATGCGGGCTGCTCGCTCGGCACTGCGGCGGCGCGCCTGGCGCTGTACTCAGCGAACACCACGCCGGACACCGCCAGCAGGCCACCGCCCAGTACCCAGCCACTGAGCGATTCTCCCAGCAGCAGTACAGCCAGCGCGGCGGTCACGATCGGCACCAGGTTGAAGAAGCCAGAGACGCGCGCAGCGCCCAGGCGTGACAGTCCGGTCATCCAGGTCAGCGGCGCCAGGATCGAAGCGCACACGGCGGCGAAGCCGATGCAGCCGACCGCCGTGAGGTTATTCACCCCGGTGCCGACCAGCAGCTGTACCGGCAACAGGATCAGCGATGCAGCGGTGGCCTGCAGGAACAGCGACTCCAGCACCGACAGCGGAATCTTCCAGCGCTGCATCAGCACGTTGTAGGCGGCGAAGGCCAATGCGCCGATCAGCATGATCGCGTCTCCTCGGTTCAGGCCCTGCGCCGCCAGCCGTGCCAGGTCGCCCTGCGAGACCACCGCCACCACGCCGACGGTGGAGATCACCGCGCCAAGAATGGAAGTGCCTCGCACCGGATGGCCCATGAACACGCGCGACAGCGCCAGCGCGATCAACGGAATCAGCGCCTGGATCACCCCCATGTTGGTGGCCGAGGTGAAGTGCGCCGCATAGTAGGCCAGGCACTGGTACATCACCCCACCCAGGCAGCCCAGCACCAGGAAGCGCCCGAGATTGGCGCGCACGGTCGGCAGGTTTTCGCGCAGACGTGGCAGCGCCAACGGCAGCAGGACCACCGCCGCGACCAGCCAGCGGAAGAAGCCGATGTCGATGGGACCGACCGAGCCCGAAGCAAGCTTGGTAACGATGGTGTTCGCGCCCCACAGCAGGCAGGCGAGGATCGGGAAAAGATAGTTCACGGAACGCGGGTGTACGTGGGGGATTGCCCAGCGTACGCTTGGCGCATATCGAGGACATCCCGAAAATGCGCCACACCGACCCCGGCTTGCGGCAACCGATGGAGCCAATCCCCACCTTCCGCCAGCTGCCCGGTCCGATCTACTTCCGGCAGGGTGCGATGGAGCCCACGGACTGGGGCACGCACAGCCATCCGTGGGGCCAGTTCAACTTCGTCGCGCAGGGTGTGATGGAGATGAAGATCGACGGCGAATGGATGGTGTCCCCGCCGCACTACGCGATCTGGATTCCACCGGGAATGGCCCACTACTCGCGCAACCGCTCGCAGCTGGCCTACCGCTCGGCCTATCTGTCGCCGGCCTTGTCACGCCGCTTGCCTGATCGCTGCCGTGCACTGGAAGTCAGCCCGCTGCTGCGCGAGCTGCTGCACGAACTGGCACGGCAGGGTGTGACCGATCCGCAGACCCCGGCCCAGCGGCGTATGGCCGCCGCGGTCATCGACCAGATCGTCAATGCGGCCGTTCTGCCCAGCTTCCTGCCGATCGCCAGCAGCGATGCACTGAAGCAGGTGATGGCGTACATGGAGAAACACCTGTCGGTGGCCGAATCGATTGCCGAAATCGCGCAGCGGCACCATATGAGCGTGCGCAAGCTGGAGCGCATGGCACGCAGCGAGCTGGGCATGTCGCTCGGCGACTGGCGTGGACGGGTGAAGTTCGTGCGCGCCACCGAGGCGCTGTGCACCCGCCGGCCGATCAGCCGGATCGCCGAGGAGCTGGGCTATTCCGGCGTCAGCGCCTTCGCCGAGATGTTCAAGCGGCACGCGCAGTGCACGCCGGATCAGTACCGGAAGCTGCATCGGGTGGGGTGAGGGCGGCCTAGAGAGCGATCAGCAGGTCCGCAAGCAGCCTCGGCAGGAACAAGGCGGCCAGAACGCAGGCGAACAGGATGAGAATGACCTTTGCCGTCAATGGGCGACGGCGGGGATTGCTGAAATAGAGGTGCAGATCGCGCAGTTCATCTTCCAGTCCCCTCCGCACGCCTGCGTTCTGTGTACCGGGTTCGAGCAGCTGGCGCTCAAGCGCCTTCAGGCGCTTCATCAGCTCACGCGGCGGTGTAGCCCGCAGGATCAGCTGATTGAGCTCCTGAAGCCGGCGCGCCTGCGGCATCAGCGCTGCCACGAGATCATCCGGCGGAAGCTGTGAGACCCATCGCTGGGCGTCCGCATCCATCTCAGCCTGCAGCACATCGCGTTGCTGCTGCAGTTCGGCCAGGGAAGTGCGGCGCTGCCACATGAGGAGGCACAGGTGTGGTGGGTGGCGGGCAGTGTATCGCCCGCCGTCCCGGGAAGGGTGTCGATTTCCCGCCCCGTCGTTCGTCGGAACAGGAAAGGCAGGCCCTTCGACCTGCAGGAGTGCCACGATGTGCCCGATCCTCACCGCCTTCGCCACTTCCCCGGACCGCGGCCAGGGCCTGGCCCGTGACATGCGCGTGCGCTGGGCGCTGGAGGAGCTGGGCGTGCCCTATGACGTGCAGCTGCTCGGCTTTGCCGAGCTGAAGCAGCCCGCGCACCTGGCCCGCAACCCCTTCGGGCAGATCCCCACCTGGCAGGACGGCGGCCAGGTCCTGTTCGAATCCGGCGCGATCGTGCTGCACCTGGCCGAGCAGCATGCCGGCCTGCTTCCTGCTGATCCAGATGCACGCATGCGCGCGATCATGTGGGTGTTCGCTGCATTGAATACGGTGGAGCCGCCCATCGTCGAGCGCTCGATGGCCTGGGTGCTGGAGCACGAGCAGCCCTGGTATGCGCAGCGTCTGCCAATGCTCGATGAGCGCGTGCGTATGCGGCTGGCGCAGCTGTCCGCCTGGTTGGGATCGGCGTTGTGGCTGGAGGGCGAGTTCAGCGCCGGCGACCTGATGATGGTTTCGGTGCTGCTGCGCCTGAAGAGCAGCGGCCTCCTCGATGAGTACCCGCAGGTGGTCGCCTATGTGGGCCGTGCAACGCAGCGCCCCGCCTACCAGCGTGCGTTTGCTGCGCAGCTGGCGGTGTTCCAGAACGCCTGACGCTACGCCCGTGGGCAGGCTTCAGTGCAGACTGCGCCGACATGCGGCCTGCACCAGCATCAGCTGCGCCACCAGGATCAGCATCGCGCAACCTGACAGCAGCCACGGGTCGATATACCACTGCGCGTTGAAGCCGAAATCTCCGGCGGAAATGCGCTTCCAGCCGTTGAAGTGCTGCATCGCCGCGACCACGAACGCGAAGCCGCCTGCGGTGTACGACAACCAGGGCACGATGAGACCGCCCGGTCGTGCAAACAGCGTCAGCACACCCAGCACGCCGATGACCGTGCGCTGCACGCGGCAGTACGGGCAGACATAGGCCATCCCGCTCCATTCCACCGCCCAGGCCAGCAGGCTGACCAGCACCGCCGCGCCTGCCGCGATGTAGAGGGCTCTGGATGAGATCGTCATGCTGCCATCGTGCGCCATCCCGTGTTCCTTCGTTCAAAGACCCCGGCAGGGTAGCAGCGCGGCAGGTTCAATCCTTCTTGAAAACCGTGCGCTTGCCGATCGGGCTGCTCTTGCGCGCCGTCGGCCGGGCCAGGCCGGGAATCAGGAAGTCGGTCACCTTGTGGCCCTTCTGCACCTTGGACGCCAGCCAGCGCGGCATGCGCCCGCGGCCGGACCAGGTCAGGCGCTTGTACTCCGGGTCACGGTACTTGGCAGCCACTTTCCCGGTTCTGCGCCGTGCCGGTTTCCGGCGGGGAGCGGCCTCTTCGTTCACCTCTCCGCCGAACAGCTCTTCGAGGGTATACCCCGCTTCTGCTGCTGCGGCCTTCAACATCCGCCGTACCGCACTGGCCGGACGGCGGCTGGAAATCAGCTGTTTCCGCTGTTCAGCGGCAACCACCAAGGCGCCCAGCTCCCGAAGGCTGAGCGATTCAATATCAATCGTCATGGGAGAAAGGTCTCCTGCGGACGGCCAGCTGTCAAGGCGCCTTGCCCTTGGCGTAGACACGGGCTTCACTGCCGGTGGGCTCCGATCGCCTTCGCCGGCCATCTCCGAGGACACCGACGTGAGCCACTCATCCCATTCGCTCGCTTACCTGCTTGCACGCATCCTGCTGATGGCGCTGTTCCTCATCTCCGGCCTGGGCAAGCTCGGTGATCTCAGCGGCACCCAGGGCTACATGGAAGCGATGGGCGTGCCCGGCATCCTGCTCTGGCCCACCATCGCCTTCGAGATCGGCAGCGGACTGTGCATCCTGTTCGGCTTCCAGACCCGGCTGGTGTCGATCGTGCTGGTGGGTTTCAGCCTGGTCACCGCTTTCATCTTCCATCACAACTTCGCCGACCAGACCCAACAGATCATGTTCCTGAAGAACCTGGGGCTGGCCGGTGGCTTCCTGCTGCTGGCCTGCACCGGGGCCGGGCGGTACAGCATTGATGGCAGGGGGCGGCGCGGGTAAGCGCCGATCGGCGCCCCCCACGCGCTAGCGCCGAAGCTCAGCCTCCGGCGCCAATGTGTGGATCACCTTGCCCTGCGCATCGAGGAACTCGATCGCACCGTAGCCTTCCGCAGTGACAGTCAGGCGCAGTCGCGTGCGGTCTGCCTTGTCGTTCAAGGCGATGGCCGGCGTGCCGTCAGGCCCGACCACCAGACCGATGCGGGTCGGTGCTTGCACCCCAGGAATCAGCTTGTTGCCCAGCGCAGGCTCGCGGATCAGCTTCGGCGCCTGGTTGATCGAAAAACTCACCGCACCATCGGGTGATACCCGCCAGCCGATCGCATCCATCGCCGGATGGTCCAGCGCAAGCACCGCCATGCCGCCGTCGACTTCGGCGGTGCCGAAGCCACCGCGTTCGCTGCCTTGGTCGTCGTACAGCACCATGCCGGCCACATTGAAGGCGCGCTTGTACTGCAGGCCATCGATGATCGGTGCCGGTGTCTTTCCGGACAGCGTCATGCGGATCACCCCCGTGTCATCGACGATATCGATGCGCCGTGCGGTGATTCGCTCGTGGTCCGGTGTTGCTACGCGCGTCTGCGGTGCCTTGTCGACGATCAGGCGTTGCAGGGTGTCAACCGACGGGCGCTTGGGTGAGTCGGATGGCTCGGCAGCGGCAGGCAGTGCCGCAAGGGTAGTCAGGGCGACGAACATACGGGCACTGCGCTTCATGCGGGCTCCTTGTCGTACGGATCGGCGGAAGCCGCATCATGCCACCCTTGCAGCGCCCTCTCATGAGGGAGGCGGATTTTCCGGCAGCTGGAGCCCCTGTGCCAGGGCGAATGCACGTGACGCGCGCCAGTACGCCTCAGGCGGCCTCTGCAGTTCGGGCCGGCTCCAGTAGTCATTGATGTGCAGCACGCTCATCACGTCGACCCATGCAGCGCGCGCATCGTGGACGCACATGCGCCAGCGATGATGCGGCGGAAAGTACGCGTAGTACTCAAGCGCCTGCCGCTGTGCCTGCTCTTCGTCAATCCCTGCCTGATGGATCAACGTCCACGCATGCATATGGCGCGCGTGCGCAAGCGCACCGAGATACTCATCCTCATCCAGCAAGGGAATCGGCTCGCCGCGCGCCAGGCACAGCGCGTCCGATTCGGTGTCGTACTCCAGCGACGGCTGCAACAGTTCCGGGTTCTGGTGCCAGTACCCTTCGCCCAGCACATGCAGCATCGCCCAATGCCAGGGCTCGTCGTGGAAGAGCAGTTCGTGCTCGTATTCGTGGCCGGCGGTCTGGTCCGGATAGCGTTCGCGTGCCTGTTCGATTGCCAGCGCTTCGGGAATCTGGCCGTAGCGCGCCAGGCACCAGGCGAACAGATGCCGGCTGTCTTCGATTTCAGTGGTGAAGTCTTCCACCGGGGCGCGGGTGTCGGGCATGTTCGATCCTTGCGTGTGGATCAGATGTTGCCTTGAAGGCAGACCAGCAGCTGTTCATGCATGCTGGGTTGGTGGCCCACCAGCAACCACAAAGAAAGTACAAGTGATTGATTTGATTATTATTCAATCTACTTTTATCTACTTTAGACTCACAAAGCGACTCACTAAAGCAACTGGTATGCTCCCCGGTCCGCCTACAGGCCGCCTCCTCGGATCCCCCTCCAGATAGTGCCTACTCACCTAGGATCATTTGTGGACTTGCCAGATTTTGACCCGGAAGCGCCTCCGCCCTGGAGCTCGGCAGGAACGTTCGCAACTGACAGAGAGCGGCCTTGGCTGTATGACTGTATCAGGAGGGCTGGCTTTGACATGGAGGTTGAGTTCAGCCTTCGGGTGCTGCCACTGAATCGGGTAGGCACCTACGCAGAAGTCTGGAACGATCTGCTCGACCGGGTTGAGGAGGATCGACACCTTGCGACGAAGTTGGACAACGAGATCCAACTGCTGAGATCCATGAATGTGGTGCCTGAGGTTCACGAGCTGATTGAAGCGGCGATGCTGTTCCTTCTCGAGGCCCAGATTGCTCACGATGCCCACGATGCTGGCCGCGCTTGGGCCGCGCTTGTGAGGTGTAACTACTACCTCGGGACCTGCAGCTCGCACGCGACCCAGCTTGAGCTGACTGCTCTGGGCGGGCGGATCACTGGCAGTCGAATCGTGCCATTGAGGAACATGGTAGTGGAGATGCTGAAGGCGATGCCCGACAACTCCCGTGCCACAAAGCAAGATCTGTGGGCGGAGATCCTGCCGGCCATGCAGAAGTTCGGGAAGGATCATCAGGCTAGAAGCACCAACCCGCGCCAGCTACTGCAGCGTTGGACCAACCATGACCCGGCGGTCCATCCCCAGTTCGCGCGAGTAGTAGAGGGAAGCCTCAACACTCGGGCCCGTCGCAAGGTTCGTTAAGAGCAGAAAGGGAGGGGAATATCCCCCCTCCCCCTCATTTCGACTATATCCTGGGCCTCCCGAGCTTTTTGAGCGAGTCGCCCCCAGCCTGTCCCTTGCCAAAGGTCCGGCCCAAGCCAGGCTCGCTTAGGCGGACGTAGTAATCCGCCTTGGTCAGGTAGAGCAGGCTGTACTCAAGCCGCCGCCGCTTGGCCTCATCATCGTACTCAACCATCCCTATGCCTAGGGAATTGGTTCGTTCATAGAACTCCTTCCGGGCATTGCAGTTCCAATAGCTCCCATCGGAATGCGTCACTTCGTCCTGCCAGAACTCACCAATCGCCTGCGCAATCCGCACATCCTGGCGAACCAGATGCCCATTGAGGAATGCCATCAGGTGAACGTGGTAGGACTTGCTCGGTCCGAACTCCAACTTCCAGACGTACCCTACCAAGGCTGGGTAGCTTCGGCGCAGCTTGCGCAAGCAAGTGGCCAAGTCGCGCTTGATACGCACGGGATCCACGTTACGACCTGACAGCAGTTCGCGATGGGCTGCGCTGTAACCTACGTCCAAACGAACGACGCAGAGACGAGAGTGCTGCCGATACAGGGCCTGCAGGTAGTCCAAGGCTGCCTTGGCATTCTTCCGGGCACTGCGCTCCTGTGTGGCCACCAATTGAGTGAATTCGCTGCTCCGCGCGATCGCTCGGATGCGTTCGACCCATGCGTTTGCCTCTGCCACGTCCGGGCTCACGCCTTCGATAGCATCCGCTCGGTGGCTAAGGAATTCTTCCGCCAGCAGCTCAAAGTAGGGGCTCAGCTTCTGCTTGGAGAAATGACTCTTTATGCCTCCATAGTCCATGTTGACGCACTGGCGGAGAGCCCGCGCGACCGGGTGTACAGCCGTCCGTGTCAGTCCAACAACACGGCGGCTCCAGAACATTTCAGCCTTTGACTTCACAAGAGCGCGCATCACTCGATCAACCTGCACGATCTGTGCTGGGTAG
Organism: Stenotrophomonas sp. FR024; assembly: GCF_047500745.2. Taxonomy (NCBI): domain Bacteria; kingdom Pseudomonadati; phylum Pseudomonadota; class Gammaproteobacteria; order Lysobacterales; family Lysobacteraceae; genus Stenotrophomonas; species Stenotrophomonas sp. FR024. Next base: position 229,182 of record NZ_JAXAXM020000003.1, on the reverse strand, counting down.
TCTTTCGAGGGACGGACGATCCAGGCACTACCCTCGTGCTCAATCATCCGGTCAGCCCATTGGCCGACGATGTTCTCTTCCTTCTTGTACATATCTCTCCGTCGCGGCCGAATGGCCGCCCAGATAGGGAGAGAGGTAGGAGCGGACCGACTCCACTCATGCATTGGAGACTCGCGTCCAATGGCAAAGATATAAGTTCCGGAACTGCCCCTGCCCTTCCCACCCTTTAATTGATGGGTCGGTGCGCCTCCTACCCCCAAGGTTTCCTGGGGTAGGACGGCGATTGAGTCCTGTCGAGTTGGTGACTAGACGGGGCTCGCGCCGCGCTCAGCAATGCGGAGCTTGATCCAGTCTTCGATCTCACTTTCGACCCAGGCCACCGAGCCCGGGCCGATGCGAACGGGTCGCGGGAAGCTCGGGTCGAAGCGCTTGTTGGAGTGCTGCAGCGACGCATAGATCGTGGAACGACCTTTACCGGTCCGGCGCTCCACCTCCTGCCGGCGAATGAAGCGGATGTTCTGAGCAGAGTCCATGTGGTTGTCACCTCGTTGCGGAAGGGACACCCAAGGTATGAACGGTTTCAGCAAGTGTCGATTACTTAAGCTACCTAGGTACGTTAACTATCCAATGACTACGTACCCCAACTCGTGCGGCCTGCGTCCGAGTTGGTTCTGCCTGCAGGGGAAGTTGGTTCCGTTGGAACGATTGGGCTTCGGTGGGACGCCTGCTCCCGAGGCGGTGCAGGCGTCCTGGGAACAGTGGTCAGCGCGGCAAATGGGCGCTAAGCACGCCTGCCATGAAGACGACGGCGAAGGCGGCCAGGTACTCAAGGGGGGAATTGGATCGTTCGATGAACACGATAGGCTCCTAGTCAGTAGGGTGCCGGCATTGCGCCGGCATAGAGGAGAGGCTGATGCCCCTCCCTATCGTGTTATGGGTTTGAAATTCGTTTGCTTGGCCGATCAGCCAGGACGTGGTCCGGCCTTGTTCGGCCACCAGGGGACGGCTTTGACGGCCGGCGTCGGCTCGACAATGCCCACTGCGGCCCGCAGTACCACCGGCCATCCGTGCCCATCGATGTAGTGCCGGATACCGTTCTGGCGCAGGAACTGCAGCTGACGAGCTTTCTGGGGCGTCCGCGTCAGCGCCTTGATCTCATCCTTGGTGAGGCAGAGCTTTTCAGACATTTCAGACATCCTTGCTGGAATGCCAAGCAGGCCTAGGCGCGTCGAGTCGTTCTGGCGCCCCCACTGCCTTACGAAGCACTATCACCCGGTTGTATTGGTCGACCTGATGGGGAATTCGGTTCTGGCAGAAAAAGGCCAATTGCCTAGCCCTGAGCGGGGTCCGAGTGATCTCTTCGACTTCAGCGCGCGACAGCACATCCCCAGTCATCGAATGCCCCCAAATGGCCAGTGCCGATCATGCCCCAGGGCGCTACTCTCGGCTACAGACCAAGGAGAAGCCATGGACGAGTTACCAGCCGCACTGCCGCTTGAGCAGGAGATCGCCCTACTGAGGCAGCAGCTGACCACCCTCCGGATCGACCTTTCTGGCAAGGACTGGCTGACGGCGGAAGAGGCGGCGCACTACTGCGGCGTATCAGTTAGCCAGTTCAATGCGAGGGCGCATGAATACGACCTCCATCCACGCAAATTCATGGGCAAGAAGCTCTACGAGAAGTCTGCCCTCTATCAGGCAATCTACGGCGCGAAGGCTTGGACGCGTCCATCCACAACCTCCGCACCAACCCTAGCTGCGACCTCCCCTGAGATGAAGGAGGCGCTTGCCCGGCTACGGCGCTATGACGATCGCAAGGGGAAACGCTAGTGCAACCTCCCGGCAAGCTGATGACCGTTGCAGAAGCGGCTGAGCAAAGCGCGTGCTCTGCCAAGACGATACGCAGAGCCATTGATGGCGGGCAGCTCGCCGCTGTGAGACTCGGGCAAAGCGCCAAGTCGGATCGCATCCATAGAGAAGACTTGGAGGCTTGGTGGAACCAATGCCGCCTGCGACCTGTAGCAGCTCCAAGAATATCTATGCGTGATATTCCCCCGCCACCACTCGATACGGCGGAGGCGAGACTCGAGAAGAGGCTGGGAATCGGTGCTAACGGCAAGATGGCCCCCCGCCGACGCTAAGCAAAGAGGGGCTGCAACGCCAGGGAGGTCCGGCAATCGCCCCCCGCGTGAACGGGGGATCAGATTCGAGCTCGGGACAGCTGCTCTTTACCTGCCCTGACCCAGGCCTTCATGGGATCCCTCGCCCTTGGCTTGGTCTCCTTCGGCGGTCGACGTGGTTCCAGCGCTTCCTTGATCCGCTCGACCTCCTTCGCTCCTGCCTCGGCCAGGCGCCGAGCCTGTTGCTGCTGCTCACGGGTCGGCGGCAGGCCGGGCAGCGGGGGCTCCGGCTGGATCGGGGTGCTGTCGGTCAGCCGGGCAACCGCTTGGCGCAGGGGCAGATCGGGGTAGAGCCTGGCCGCACACCAGCGCTCGGCGTACCGCTTCGCCTGCCGAACGTTGGCCGCGCGCACTTCCTTCACCTCCCACATCTTCTGGCCTTCCATCCATAGCCGGACCCCGGGACCCCCGTCGGGCGTGACGCTAGCCGTCTCGCGGCCGTTGTACCAAAGCGCCCAGCGCTCACCGGTCTGGACCCAGCCAGAAGGGATCGGAGTGGTGCGGAAGCCGTGGGAGTACTGCATGGCCGGAAGGATACGGCCGGCGGTCGCAAAGGCTGCGACAAGGGATCGCTCACCGGCTGAACCGTTCGGGATCACGCTCCGGCCACGGCCGGCAGGGCTACCCTCCGGCCATGTGCGGCCGATTCTTCCAGCACTCCGCCCCAGATCAGATCGCCCCTAGGTCTTTGACTACGGCCTGCCCCTTCTGCAGGAAGCCAGCCAGCAGTCGGCCGCCCGCCACCTGCCGGCCCATCTGTTCGTTGAGGTAGCTGGCTTGCAGCCGTGCATGGGATACCAGGTCGGCTTGGACCATGCTCGGAGTCACAGCCTTGAGCGGTTCGCCTGGCGACGCGAGCTGCCCCCCGATCGGCTGCACCCGGGTCGGGCTCTGACTGTCGTTCTTGGCATACGCCGTGGCCACCATCCTGCCGTCCTTCGGCGACCAGCCCCCAAGCACCAACTCGGTCCCGAGCTGTTCGAGCGGAAGACCCGCCTCGACTGCCGCCTTCTCGTAGTTCGGCCACAACTGGTCAACGACTAGACCCAGCTCGGCGGTGAGTTGCTCCATCGTGAAGTCCGAGCGGAAGCTGGCCTGCAGGGCCAACTCGTAGATGCGGAGGAAGAACTGGGCGGAGCCACGCGTGGCCAGCACCAGGTTGTGCTGAGGGATCAGCAGCAATTTTGCGCCTGCCGAATGAGCACCCGTGCGGGCATCCTCGGCCAAGGTATCCACCGCAACGACGAGATGGTCACGAGTAAGGAGGACGTTGAGGATGCTCATTGGACAAGTCCGTTGGCCTGCGCAGACTATGGATTGCTCCTTCGCACCTGTCCATCATCCACTATGACGACAACAACAGAGAACATCCTTGAGCGCCTGCTGGCGTGCGAGGCACAACTTGAGGCACAGCGTGGCTATTTGAAAGCGCTGGAATATGGCCTTCGAGCAACTGTGATCTCCCATCCCGATCCAAGCGAGTTGTCTCGCACCTGGGGCGCGTTGCTTCCAGGAATTGCGGAGAAGCACACCGATGATGGCGGCCCGGTATTCGCAGCCGCCATCGCACAGGCATTGATGTTGTTGACCGAGCAAATCGATGAAGCATCGAGGAATCTTGACCGCAGCTGATCTAGTTCCTAATCGCTAGTGATCCTACTCCGTCTTAGTACCAGGCCCCTTAGGCACCGTAAGGTCGTAAGCAATGCACGCGGCTTGCATGATTCCCAACGCTGCGTACCTCTTTTCGTCAGGCTCAGTGATGTTGGACGCTGTAGGAAGCTGTATGCGGATGGTCTCAGCGATCTTGGCCCTCTCCGAGACTGTAGAGCTACCGCTGAATCCCGTGTCCTCCAAGGCCTTTCCCGCCAATCCAGCCGCCCCAGCCATCCCACTTAGGCCCGCGATTGCACCTGCATGCTTAGCCGCGTTTGCGGCGGTGAGTGCGGGCGCTATGACAGAACCAGCGATTAGACCAGCACCGTAGACCCAGAGCGACGTTCTGCGCTGCCGGACCGCCCGAGCTTCCATTGTCTCCAACTGCGCCTTGCAGTGCTTGAGCACATCTGCGGTGGCTTCATCCAAGAGCTTCGCACGATCTTCCTGCGTGATGGACTTGTCCCTCGGCACACCCAAAGAACGGAACTGAACACCTTCAGTGGTCGCGCAACCCGCGCATAGAGCCACGGCAACCACTATCAAGCCTGGTAGCTTCATATGATCCCCCTGTGGAAACAGACGGCGTTGCACCGCCTGCGAGCACTTTTTTACCACACAGAGAAAGCCTCTACAAAAAGCAGGCTCCGCCGCAACAGCGAGCCGGGTTCGACCTTAATCATGGCCTCCGGATGTCAATAAAAGGCTGTCTAGGCGAACGCCGCATGGCTTCCAAGTCTCGGAGAGACACCGCCCATCACTCCTCAGCGATGGGAATCGACCTAGACCACCTGTGCAGAAAAGCAACTTCGCTTCTACTTGCTCTAGAGCAACCGCCTTCCGCCGTTAGGAGCATCAGGAGCATTCTCATAAGCATCGCCAATCACTTCCTCAATGGCGTACTGAACGGTCACCCCGCTCCTCTGAACACCCGCCCCGGTGTTCTGATTAACAGTCTTCTGAACTTCGCTCTCCTCGGGCTCCGCCTTAGGATTCTGTCCGACAGCCTGGTCAGTGACGCCTTCCGTCCCATCGATGGCCTTAATCTCCGACTCTTCAACAGACGAATCGACCTCGGTTGTGTTGGCGTTTCCTGGGCTACCAGTATCAGAGCTAGTATCGGCATCCGTATCGGTATCGGTGTCGGTGTCCGTGTCCGTGTCCGTGTCCGTGTCCGTGTCCGTGTCCGTGTCGCCAGTGTTCTGCGAACACGTATTCAATGGCGTGACATCTTGCTCAATCCCAAGCCCTTTTGGATTCTCTTCCTCCCCAACCATTTGTGCATCCTCAGATACTGCGTTCATCGATATCTCCTAGCTCATTTGGTTAGCGGATTAGGCGCTAATCCCATCCCTTCGGCAAGAAGTGGGAGCAACAGGACTTGGCGAATCTTCAGACAATTCACCGCATCAGAAAAATCCACCAGTCAGGGCTACATATAGGCGCAAGCCATTGTTTTGTAAGGCCAGATTCAGATCAACTCCTTCTTCATCTGCTTCCAGCCTCAGCTCGGCATCGGCCATCAGTCCGCGAGAGTGTCAGGATTGCCCTGACTGGCAGCCACACACGGGCTCTGAGAGGGTTAGGCACACTCGGACAACGATGCGTTCGGAGCCGTACTGAACATCCTGAACATCTTTGACTTATTTGACTTAGAAGCGCCTGTATGGCTGCCCATTTCCCTGTCGCTGCTCTCCTCCGTTCTCGTCGGAGGGATGTACCTCCATGCACAGCTTGAGCTTCACGATCAACGCGCTTGCACAGGGCTCGAGGCACTTCAGAACGACTCCTACGCGCTTGAGAGGAGACTGTCCCAATGCCTGAAGGAAGGGCGCACGTTCCCCGCCAGGTGAGCTATCCCCTTGAACAAGCCGATCCTTCAGTTCCGCGACCTGCAGGAACTCTGCCAGCCAGGCAAGAAGCCTAGGCTTGCCACTGTGGCTCGATGGGCTAACGGGTGTGGTATCCGCTTCCGGTATGACGGAAGCGGGGGGGATCTGGACGACTATGGACGCGCTCAATGAAGCGCTCGGCCTAGCCGGAGCAACGCCACATCTTGAGCCCTACGATCCTGATGACTTCTGACGGGGCCATGGCGCCTGCTGGTCGAGAGCCCCCCGACGAGGGGGATGATGGGCGACCAAAGTTGGGGAAATGGCGTGAGGTGCCATTGGACACCCATGCCACCGCAGCTCTAGCCCTGCCCGACTCACTGGCGAGCGTCCACAAGGACACCGTGAGCGACTGGTTCAGGGATGATGCGACTGCAGCAGGCGTTGGAGCCTTTAACCAACTCCGCTATTAAAAGCCGGTTGAGCTATCGCGGGGACGCTAGAGATCGCCTCTCCCAAGGAGGCGCTAGGTTATCATTGCTGCACAAGAAGAATCGGCGTCCAAGATGTCAGCACTCCACACCTCCAGCGCCAACAGCGACCGCAAGCCCCTCGTGCCGTTTCTGAAATGGCCCGGGGGCAAACGCTGGTTTATACGTAACCACTTATCTGAGCTTCCCACAAGTTTTAACCGCTATTTCGAACCATTCATGGGTTCGGCGTCGGTTTTCTTCGCACTTCAGCCTCAAGAAGCAATTCTCAGCGATCAGAATGCAGAGCTCGTTAACCTCTTCAACCAAATGAAAACGAGGCACAAGCAACTGTACAAGGCGCTTAGCGATCATGCCAAGGCCCACTCTGAACTGCACTATTACTTGGTTCGAAGTACTGTCCCCACCGATGCCCTAAGCAGAGCTGCCCGAACTCTTTACCTTAACAGGTCATGCTTCAACGGTATCTACCGTGTGAACATGCAGGGTGAGTTCAATGTACCCAAAGGCTCAAAGGAGAGCGTGCTTCTCGAAACAGACGATTTCTCCGCAATTGCCCAAGCTTTGCGTGCAGCGAAAGTCGTGCGTGCTGATTTCGAAAAAATCATTGCTGAAGCAGCGGAGGGCGATTTGATCTTCGCCGATCCACCTTATACGGTTCAACATAACAATAACGGCTTTGTCAAATACAACGAAAAACTCTTCTCTTGGAGTGATCAAGAGCGACTTGCCCTCAGCCTGCGCCAAGCTCGCGAGAGAGGCGCTCACGTCGTTGCCACAAATGCGAACCACTCATCAGTTGTGAAGCTTTTCAACGATCACGGCTTCAAGACTACGCCGCTCTCCCGATTTAGTTCTATCTCGGGAAACGGCGCATCTCGAAAACAGTACGAAGAAATAGTGATCAAGGACTAGTTTTTTGTCAGCTAGAGCGGAAGACCCCACGCACAAACGCTTTCGACTTTGGAAAGACGCGCAGAGTATTCAGCCGCCTCACCCAGCCACAAGGTGCTTGGCAGCTCCGCACCTGCGGAGAAGTCGAGCTCGGCAATAGCATCCTCAAAGTCCACCACCAGATCTTGGACTTCAAATTCTCCAGCGGGAATCACGCCAATTGCGGACAACCAACACTTGATCCAACTCTTGCAGCTGCGCGCCGAGCTTTCATCATTACCAAGAGCGCGCGCCACGCTAAGAGACGCAATTCGGACCAAAAAAAGCGCTCGTGCAAGCACATTTACAACATCCTGCTGCGGCTCTGAGGCAGCGGCAAAGAGACGGTCGTCAGCACCAGGGTCTGACAAGCGTCTTAACAGAGCCGTCGCGTCCTGACCAGTCGCACCCGCCACCTTAGTAGCAATTTCCTCAAGCTGCTGCTCGCGAGAAATGATCTCGTCATCCGCTCCGCCAGATGCAATAGCGTCAGTGACGGCAAGGTCAACCAAGTATCTAACGAAGGCAGCATCGAACGCGATTGCGGAGTCATCACTGAGCAGCAGCCGCCAGATTGAGCGCACAATTGATACGTGGTCAGAAGTCAGAACAGGAATTGGGAACGGCGCTTTTGAATCATAGCTAGCGGCATTTCTCGCAGTTTTCTCCGTCGCGCCAACCGCGAGGTCAAAGCCCCAGCGTTCCAGCACCCCACCTGGACGCGGCGAGGGAACAATGTCAGAAAGGCTGACCAAGGGCATAAGCTTGATCTGGTCACCGATCAGATCCTCAGCCCGGCTGCCCTTAATCCACTCCCGCCAAAGCTCCCATACGAAGGTGTGCGTGCCAGCCGCTGAGAAATTATGCCTCGTGCCAGATGAGTCGAGGTAGAAATATGCCCCCTGCTGTACGAACACGCCTTCACCCGAGAACACTGCCATTGCCGCGCGTAGCTGGGCGTAATAGGCGAAATGAATTGCGTTGTATGGTGAATTGACGAGCAGAGCATTAACGGACGCGCCGAAGTACCGCCAAGCCTCTAGCATGTGCGACACGTGGGCACCGGCGAGCTGTACGGCATCCCCACCACCCGCAACAAGCGGCTGGTGCGCGTCCGCCCCAGGCGCAAGCGCAGGATATGCAAGCGCCAGCGAGGAGGGGGAGGCCGATGCACAGACTATAGAGGCGATACTCGGACTGGCCGAATGAGGATTGGGCGGCGAGGACCTGCGCGGCGCGCCAGCTCCCCGATTGCGTCCACCAGGGGCTCCACGGCTCCGCCGACCGGAACTCATTTCGACCTCCCTGTCATCTGCTGGACTGATGCGGCCGTCTCGCTAATCTCGCGGTTATCTGCCTTAGTCAGATGCTCAATGACGTTGCCGAACAGTGCAGTGTAGCCGCTACTACCACGATAAGATGCCTGCAGCGGCTTTTGATCACTCGTCAGACCCGGTCCAGTGGAGGTACGCCAATCAAACCCAGTCCAAGTCAATTCACGGGCGAGCGTTGCGCTGTACTGAGTGATTCGGGTGTGCTTCTTCAATGAATCCAGCGCATGGGACACACCATCATCGGTCATCAGCGACTCAACGTCGTCCAGCACCCAAGAGTCCAGCCCAATTTCGTCGTAACGCACTTGGAACATGGCATTGAACACGTGCAGGATCGCGCGAACGCCTTGGTCTGTACCTAGCAATGAGTGTGGACCGGCAAAGGCTGCATCCAATCCTTCCGGATTGGTCCGTTGTCGAGCTGCATCAGGTAGTAATGCATAAGCTTCTCGGCACGCAACAGCCCATTCATTCTGACTGCCTTTAGCTGCTGCAGCGACATCTGACCAGATATGAATCAAAAAGGCAGCTTGCTGGGACCTATTCCATCGCAATATGCGCTCGTCGCCCGCCTTGTCGACAGCACCAAAAAGTCCCCCGACCTTGTGATCGTTACCCCATCTTCTGATAAATGTCGCGATCAGTGATCGAATGAACGCAGCGTTTGAAACGTGCCCTTCCACGCGATTTCCGAGCAGCTCAATTCTGCCCTTCCACGGACTCTTCGCATGCCTCCAAAGTGCTTCTGTAAGCTCCTGGGCGCGGTGTTCTTGATAGATCTTTAGCCCCTCCCCTCGGTCCAGCCAAAGCTGATTCCGAAGCTCCGGATACAAGTCGAACGCGAGACTCGGATTGATCTTCTTGGGTTCGACGTTGATTACCCAGAAGAGGTAGGCTTGCCAAGATGTGGTCAAACCAGAGAAGAAGACGACGGGCACATCGTAGTCAGAAAGAAGACTATCAAGGCCATCGGCAGAAAAGACTCGATGCTGGCCGTCGATGATCTCAAGAGGCTCGATGTCCGTTGAAGCAACGCTCGGTAATTCGAGATGGTATAGGCCATCCGTTTCAACGACGTTGATCGCCGCGTTCCTAGCGAGCTCCACTGCCACGCCACCTCGATAGCGGACATCGCCAGGCTTCAAGATGTTGACCAAGATTGCCGTGGGCAGCCAGCCAGGGTGGATGAGATCCGGCGTGGTCAAGGGCACATCGCCCCGTGTGGATGACGCTGGATAGCCGTACTGGATATATCGAGCGATCTTGTCAGATCTATCTCGGTCATGCCCGCGCTGATAGCCTGCAGGCGCATCCTTCATGGCGCGTTCCTCCACTCGACGACGGCTCACGCCCGCCAGCTTGCGAAGTTCGGACAGCGACACAGAACCCATGAAGAAATGATCTTCAGGCTTAGGAAGGTGGTCGGTCCAATCGGCCTGGTCCCACGTATTCACCCACTGCCGAACCTTGAGAAGCGGAATCTTTGCCGTCATAGCGCCCCCTGCGCATCCTTGTCAGAACATGATGATAGCTGGTAAAGGGACGAAGAGAGAGACAGACAAGCCCCCGCTTCGTGGTCGTCACGCTGCCGCGTGGCAGTCTTGATCTGTACCACATGTGTCAATCGCCAAGCCGTAATCTAACCAACACACAGCAGTTCACAGAAGTAAGAATTCCGTAAGGGATTGAATTTATTAGCATCCATGCAATTCGAACTGCCCCTCTCCTTAGAACAGGGGGGGATCAGCTCTACCACGACATCTAGTCCTGTCTGTGCCAGCCATGTACCCAATCACCTCACCCGAACCGTCGCCATACCATCTGGCGCATTCAACGCCAAGCACCCTTTTATGACCTGACAAAACTCAGTTGATGGGGTCAGTTCGGTAGGCATAGTGACTGTCCACCATGAGCACCGCCGTGGGGCCTACAAAGGCGACTACCAGGCCGCAGGAACACGCCTCGCCGACCTCCCCGGGACACCCATCCTCATGGAGGAGGTAGTGCCGATCAATCCTACGGATGAGGTCCTTGGCCAGCCCAGCGCGCGTAATCAGGTCAACGTAGTCCAGCTCGCCCTCTGCTGGAAGGACTTGGGCGACGTCACATAGCAACATGGGACCGCTCCTTTAAGGGCTCCAGAAATGGACTGCTCACGATTCGACCCCTCTCAGGATCGCTGTCAGCAGACGCAAAGCCGGACGCTCCCCTCCTTTCCAGGCGTTCCTACTCGTCACCGCCTTCCCGGCCTCGGTCCTTGGTCCTGTCGAGTACTCCCACGGACGCCAAGTCCGGATTGCCTGCGCTTGGCGCTGTCGACGTTCGAGGGTCCAACCATTAGCCATTCGCTTTCTCCTCCAATAGTACGTTCTGCACGTTTTCTCTCCCGCGCGGCCGGGCCTGACCCGACCTTTCCGAGACTTGCCCCGGACTTTCCGGGCCGTTGTTTACCTGCTGGTGCCCATTGGCGATATTGGCCTGCTTCACGAAGGCCACCGTTCTGGGGTTCCGGATCTCCGCAAGGGACTCAAGGGTCGAGCGGCACTGGGACTGAGCCTTCAAGGCAAGCCGCATGTACGTCTCGGTGGCCCTGAGATGGCTACCCATGTTGAGAGCCGCTCGCCGACTCATCTCCAGAAACACCGCGTTGAGGGCTATAGCCTGACTGGTAAGGAGGGAGTCGGCCTGCTCGGTTCCTCCCCGCTTAGCTCGCTCCACGGCCTGTTGGGTAGCCCCAACCAGTTCGCCTATCTCCGAGCCCTTGGCGAATCCGGAATGCTGAGCAAACAGGAGGGCCAAGAACGCGTTGCTGTTGACCCCTTCAGCCAGTTGCTCTGCATGGAGCTCCTCGTCCGATTGGCCAGGGCGGCGGGTGATCTTCAGCTCGGCGATGCTTGGGTCCATCGGATACTTCCCCCTCAGTTGTCTGGTCCAGACTGCTGGAACTATGTGGACGCCGCTGGACGGTCCAACGCGCGCGTACTGGTCTCAAAATCGGTGGTAGTCGGCCTACGGCCCGCACCAGCCCCCTGGTGTACGATCCGCCCAAACAGGGGGAGGACTCATGGACAGACTGTTCCCGACCGCGCTCGCCTTTATGGCCCTCTTAACGATGTCCTGTGTCACCTTCGCCCAGACGTATGAGGGAAAGGAGGGAGTCCTGTATGCCTGCGTTCGAGATGGGTTACGGACGTACACTGCTACGCCCCTGCCCACTGATAGTGCATGCCGGACCATCAAGTACCGCTGGGTAGACAAGCGCTCTGTACAGCCTGATCCGCCTGGCACCTTTATGGGCTACAAGTGCTCCTCAGACTGCAGCGGGCACAGGGCGGGCTATGCTTGGGCCTCAGAGCAAGGCACATCCTCGGTGCAGAACTGTCGAGGGAGCTCCAAGTCGTTCGTGGAAGGTTGCATGGCCTATGTGACATCCGAGACCAAGCGCAACGGCGCCAAGACCAACTGAGGCATCGCTATGGACTGGAAGACCAACAACTACGATCCCCAGAAGAGCTGGGACGCCATGAAGAGCGAGGCTTTCAACCAGCGCTACCCAGAGGGGAAGGCTGGCGGCAGATCCATCGCCTTGGCCATCGTTGCCGTCCCCCTGGGTCTCGCTGCAGTCGCTGGGCTGGTGTACTCGGTTCTGACCTTCTTCGGCGGCTAACGGCCTCCGGCCGTCTCAGCCTTCAGACGCTGTGCCAGCTCCACCACCTCGTCGTCGTCCTCTTCCCTGCCAATCTGCAGCAGCGCATTGATCTGACCGGCAATGTCGCCGCTGTCCCGCTCGGTGTTCCGAGCAAGCCAGCGGACCGCCTTGGGGTTGGTCATCATTCTGGCGAGAAGGTTGTTGGCACCTGCCAGGGCTAGAGTCGACGCGACGGTGATTGCGGCCTGGCCCAGATTTCCCTGCAACGCATTCTGTCCAGCGATAAGTCCTGTGCCGCCAAGTGTCACGCCGAGGGCGGTCTGTTTGGCTGTGCCCGGCGGGTTAGCGAACACCTTGCTGCCGCTGCGAATGGAGTCGGCCATCCTAGCCAGCTTATTTACGTTCTGGACGTAGTCCGTCCCGAACCGCGCATTGCTGAATAGCTGTTTCTTAGCTTCGGGACTGATGTCCGCCCAGTTGCTCAAGAACGTCTCCATCGAGAAGGCATCGCCGGCAGCGTTCTGGTTGGCCTTGCTAGCACGTCCCATCCGCTGCAAGAAGGATGCACTGACGTCAGCGCGCACCTGTGCAGGGAGCGAGTCCATCACACGCTTCAGGGGAGTGGCGCCATTCCGCGCACCAGTGAACATGGCTTGGTAGGCAGCCTCCGGGCCCCCTTCCTTCTGGACGATCTTGCCGATAGCGTCCAAACGCTGCTCCCTGAGCCGGTAATAGTTGTTGGCTCTGGCAAACGCCTTCTTGGCCTCCGGCGTCGTGGCGGCAGCCTCCATATCTCGGGAGAGAGCCCCATACAGCTTTTTCCACTCAGCATGGGCCGCGTCACGGGTCAGGTACGTCGCCCCGACTTGCTTGCCAACCTTCGAGCGCAGTTCCTTAAGGGCCTGATAAGGCAGCGTCCCGTCTGCCATGTTGCCCAAGGTGGTGCTCAGGTTCTGCTCAATGTCAGCTCGGCTCGGCACCGGCTCCATCACAGTCATTCCCAACGACTGCCTGCGCGCATTCCTCTCCGCAGCCTCCTGAGCTTGTCGCTCTAAGTACTGTCTGTAGGCGGCCGCATTCTCACGCATCCCTGGGCGGCTGAGGACTGATGCACCACCGGTGGTATCGCTGACCAGCGCGCGCTCAATCTGCTTGAGAGCCGCCTGATCGAACAGGTGGGAAAGCTCGGGTGCTCCATTGATCGCAGCGTTGATTTCCTGGAGCGCGCCTCGGGCATTGGAGACGGGAACCATTTCACCGGCAGGGAGATGGCGATCCAGTTCGCTATACAACCGATCCGAAACCGACTGGGTTCGATCAACAAAGCCACCAGGCCCGTAGATTCCCTGTTGCACGTTCGTTCCGACCTGAGTTGGAGTCAGGTCCGCGCCACCGGCCGATATCCTGTTGGACAGGTCATCTGTGGCGTTACGTGCAGCGGCCGCCTGATCGGCCGCGCGCTGGGCAATCTGGCCCGAGCCACCCGGAGTATTGCCGAGGTAGGTTTCAAGGGCGCTAGCACTACGATTACCAGTGGCTTGCCCGACACTCGGCGAGGTGCCAGAAGCAGCGAAGTCGTCAATCATGCTCTGCACGCCCGAGGCGTCATTCCCCCTCGCCGCCCGGCGCGCGACACCAGCCGCCGCCGTTGGCACTGTGCCAGTGGCGCTGACACGACCAGCTGTGGCGAGACTGGCAAGTCCGCTCAAGGTGCCAGGTGCAAATCCACCGGCCAGACCGGCCAACAGCTGATTGCCTTGAGTGCCGCCCGCCTCTCGCGCAACAGAAGAGGCTCCTGAGCCAGTAGCAGCAGACACGGCCTGCAGGGCCGGCTGAGCAGATAGGAAGCTGGCAAGCTGGTTCGTGACCGGGGCCGCTGCGCTACGGCCTAGGTTTGCCAGCGCGTTGATTCCGCCGCCGATACCAAGGGTCAATCCGGTTCCGGTCAGCGCCTCGCCCACGTCGCCCAACACGCGGTCGCCAGAAGTCTGAGCCCTCGGAAGGCCGAGACGGTCAGCCAAAGCTGAGGCTTCCTCACGGTAGGGACGAGCCTCCTGCATTCCCACAGCGCGCGCGAGGGGATTGGCCACGTAGTTGTTGAAAGCATCGCCACCGACAGCGCCGAGCAAGCCGCCAGCACCCTGCAGAACCGACCTGGCGCCATAGGCAAGGTCGCGACTAGGGCCGTATCGCCATCCGTCCGGCGCAACTTGGCCGCGCTGACCGGTGGACGTCGCACCTGCAGTGGAGCCCGCAGGTTCCACCAGCTCACCAGAGAATCGTGGTTTGCTCTTAACCGGCGAATCTACCGGGATTCCATCGAAACGAGCCATTGCTTACCTCTTTCGGTAGGTTCGACCATCGTCCGGGTCGATGTAGAGAGAGCCGCTGGGAAGAGCCTTGAAGTCCGCATCCGTCTGAGGGCGCGCAGGGCCAACAGGCTGCTCGGGACCGCTACTGACGCTGCCAGTGACCCCGGAGAAATCAGCCATGCCCGTGCCGCGTACCGGGTCGTACCCATACTGGCGTGCGATCTCCTGGTACTTTCGGGTTGTCCCGGTGATCCGCCCTTCCGCATTGGTCGCGAGCTGAGCGGCTTGGTTGAGGAAGTCCTGGCGCTGCGTGGGATTCAACCGCTGGCCACTGATGGCCTTGTTGTAGGCATTGCGCACCTGATCTGGGACGCCTGCAGCGTTCTGCGCGTTGGCAAATTCCTGCTCGCGGACTACTGAGCCTGGATCCAGCATCTTCATGAACGCAAAGATCAGGCTCAGGTCGCCTGCTGCACTTGGCTGGCCGGCAGCCGCCTGGACGTTTCGATACATTGACAGGACGCCCTGATCCTCCTTGAGGTTCTGGGTCACCTCTTTGCGGAGGCTCTGCTCGCCCGTAGCAATGGCCTGCGGGGATGAGTTGTCGGCCGGACCTCCGGGGATGGGCGCCAACGCATTCCCCTGATAGACGTACCCTTGAGGCGCCTCACGCTGCTTGGGCGGGGTGTACCCCATCCTCCCGGCGGTGGCCACTTGCCTGTCAGGCAGAGTTACGTTGTCCAACGTTCCGCCAGCGGCGATATCCGCCTGTGCAGCGGCGAGCTCGTCCGGATTCAAATCCGACCCGAGACTGTAGCGGTTGCCTGCTGGGCCTACTCCAGTGGGCGACATCACCGGCTGCTGCCCCGAGCCAGGGAGATCGCTCAGCTTTCGCTCGCGAGGGTCCCAAATCATCTTCACGCTCCCGCCCATTCCATCAGGCATATCGACCATGTTGGCGTTGGCCGGCGCAAACGGCACTTCAGCCAACACCTTGCCCGTTGCATCGAAGCGCTTGGATCCCGGCGAAAGGGTGAACTGCTCGCCCTGGGCTGTTGGTTGACCAGCAGCGACAGCCAGTACCTGATCGACAATCGGCATGACCGAGGCGGCGTCGAATTCGTCCGGGATCTCAGCGCCAAAATTTCGCTTCAAGTACGGAACGGCGCTGCGGTAGATACCAGCTTGCATCTGCGGATTGCCAGCGAACTTGGTGAGCGACTTCGCCAAGCCAACGAGCTTGTTTTGCTGTCGATCTCCTTCGGCCTGATAGGACTGCGCGGTCTTCGGATCAAGGGCAAACGCCCGATCGGTAGCGGGCAAATCTCCCGCGATGACCTTGGGTGCCAGCTGCTGCAACTCTGCCAGCATGTTGCGCTGCGTGACTGCCTTTTGGCGCTCAAGACCGTTCTGCATGCCTTGAGCAAAAGATTCATAGAAGGTGGCCATTAGATTCGGGAGCTCCGTCTGTAGTCGCTTGGCTGCGAGTGGGAAGGGGCGCCTGGCGCGCCTTCATCGGCAAAAAAAGAAGGCGGCAGCTCTCGGGGGCTGCCGCCTGGACCCGCCCTTGGGGGGACATGGGGTCCTACTAGATAGGTCGGGATTTGGGTGTTTCTGGCTCCCGCGTCCACTGGCGTCCACATGGGTCTACTACTCGCAGGAAGCACCCATTGCGGCGGCAACTCTCCGGCTGGCGCGGCCCAGCCATTCAAGCAGGCGCCTCTCAGCCGACTGCACCTCGACACGAAACCGCTGCTCTTGGCGGGCTTGGCCCTTGGCCGACTCCCGATAAGACTGCTGCTGGCGGCCGGCCAGCAATCTCCGGACCGCTTCCAGCGAAGCCCAGTCTGGGTGTCCGCACGCAGTCATGTGCCGACAGACCAACGGCCAGCTTCTCTCGTCACCGATGGCGTACAGCATCAGCCATGCGCCAAGTGGACCGTCCAGCTGGGCATCCGCCAGAGCGTGCAGCACCAGCCTGCTCGGCCCCCCGACAGGCGCGGCCGTAAGCGATCCCTGTGTCTTCCAGCTCCGTAGCTGGCGAGTACGATCAGTCGCGGTCGGCGCGCGCATCACCGCCATCTGGTCAAAATCCAGCACTGCTTGGCGATCCTTCGGGCTAAACCTATCCAGCGCCTGCTTACGGGCCGCGGCCTGCGTTGGTAGGTACTTGGATGCGGCCTGCTCAATCGAGTGCACCCGATGGATAGGCAGGTACGCACCGTCATCCGGGCAGCACTCCTCGCTGGGGCTCCGCCTCGTCGCATGCCGGATTGCGGGCCGTGTTGGCGCCCCGAAGCCAAACGCACGAGCGACGCTCCTCACAACCAAATCGACTGCCTCGTTCTCCAGCAGCACCATCTCCAAGTACCGCTCATGTTCTTGAGATGCCATGGTCGGCCTCCCAGCGCGACCCGTCCGCCAGACGGACTACTCCGCCTCGCGAACCGGTTCGCGCTTCTCCTTGGAGGCGTCCAGAAACGACCGCCGTGGCTTGAAGCCCTAAAGCCAATGCTTTGAAGCAGGAAGAGCACGCTCCGCTTGGTATATATCTAGAAGGGTGTACACATAGCGACCTCGAATGGGTGTGGATAACCGCCTGACTGGCCTGCATTGCGACCTCGTAGGTCTCTATGCGGGCCAACTCATAGCGGGATTGGCCTGCATAGCGACCTAGTTGGCCTACATAGCGACTACCCATTTCGATTCCTCCACAGGTTCAGTGGAGTTACGGTCGGTGGCTCAAGGTGCTTTTCGGACTCATCGACGGCGTAATAGGTCAGCGCATACAGGCTGCACATGTTCTTGCCACCTTTGCGCGTCTCGATGATCCAGCCTGCGGCGAGGAGCTCAAGCTTGGCGCCGTGCACGGTCGCCTTGCTCCTCCAACCACGGGTCGAGAGCATCGACCAGGGGATGCTCAAATCGCCGTTTTTGCCAGGCCTGTACTGCCGGGCCAGTTCCAGCAGCAGCTTTACGGCGTTACCAGATAGCTGGCCGAACTCCGGCGAGTCGGAAATCCTGTGCTCAAGCATCAGGAACGGCGCGCCCTTCGACCGCCCTACGAGCTTCTGGCGCCGCCTGTCAGTGTTCTTCTTGGGTTGCGCCTGGCCATAGCTTGCGCCGCCCTCTGGAGACCGCTGGGCGCGGTCTTGGCTTGTACTGTGCATGTGCCCCCCAAGGGCAAGGAACACGGCCTCAGCCGCGCTTAGGACGTTTGGCTCTACAGGTCGTCCCTGCCACCACGTGACGCCAAGTCTTCTTCTTGCGGATGCACCTGATAGTTGAACTATTCACGCCGTAGCGGCGCGCCCAAACCTTGGTTGGAACGATTCCCACCGTGCGCAGGACAGCTTCCACCTCTGCAACGCTGAGCTTGCACTGGGAGGAGGGGCTGCCGAACTTGGCTATGTTCCGTGCGCGTTGAAGTCGGCGATTCTCCGAACCAGTCACCAATTGCAGGTTGTCCAGCCTGTTGTTCGACGCATCACCGTCGAGGTGGTCCACCTCCATCCTCTTGGGTACAGGACCGTGGACGGCCTCCCACACGAGCCTGTGGGCATACCAGGTTGTGCAGGAACCACCTGCCCGGCGGTGAATGACCCTGATGTACCCGTCACGGTATCTCCGGCCTACTGTCCGCCCGCAGGCGCTCCATAGCTCCCCAGTACTCGGCGAGACGAGGAGACCGCTGGCGCAATGCAATAGCCTGTCAGTCGCGCTAGGAAGCATTTGAGGCCTCCCAAACGATCTGCTGAGAGCTGCACCAAATGGCTGCATGCTGCTCAAGGAGAGGCTTGCGCTCACGATATGGCCTGCCCTGCCCGATCCACACCGCGTTCTGCATCCTGAGCTCTTGCTGCAGCTTGAGCTGGTCTGTGGAAAGCGAGTCCTCACAGACGCCGCCAAAGACCCCAGTGATGCAGTGATTCACGAGTCGATGCTCGGTGGCGTAGTCGTAACCCTTCGGGTCCCGGCCCAGCCCAACTAGCGTGTCGTGCAGGATCCGGCACATCACGGTGCCTGCAACGCGCTTTGCCATTGCCGCATCCTGCCTAGTGCCATTCGAGAGGAATGCCGCCGCGAGAACGTCGGCCGCCTGCTCCTGGAACAGAATCACTCGCTCCCTGATGGCAGCCTTCACCTTGTTAGGGTTCACTGTGGCCAGCCAGAACGGGAGCCTAGACAAGGGCAACGCCTACATCTGGCGACCTTTGCCATCACCGGCAACCATCCCCCTTAAGGCAGACAGTTGCCGGGCCAACACGGGGTGAGATTTCAGCTTCTCGAGCTGCTTGGACCAATCCAGCCCCATGCCTTCCACGATGGGCCGCATGGCCACAAAGGGTTGTCCCTGATGGAGACGGCCGATGAGTTCGGCACCGTGGAAATCGACGTGCACGATTCCAGTGGCCATTAGGCTGCCCTCCCCTCTTCACAACGGGAGTCGATCCAGCACCGCACCGCCTCCGAGTCCCAGGCAGACAAGCGGGCAGCCACTCGAATCGGGCGGGGAAACCGGCCTTCCTTCACCATCTTGTAGATGAGAGAGCGGGACATGCCGCAAGCGGCGATCACCTCTGGCAGGCGCATTAGGGTTCGGCCCTGAGCGGCCACGCGCCCAAGCCGGATAGCATCGGAGGTCATACCGAGGTCTCCTTGTGCTGAGCCCACGCCCGGCGAGCCGTGTCCGGCACCCGGTACTCGGTGAGGGAGTAAGCGCCGTAGCTGTCACGCCTCCGAACGCTGACAGCGAGAAGGAGCCCGCGCTCGATCAAGCCCCAGGCATCCTTACGGCCGGGCTTGGTCTCGGCATGGGGGTGATCTGCGGTCCAGCCACCGAGGTCCAGCAGACGTCGCTGATCTGGGCTCAGATCGGAGAAATCGAATCCGCTCATCGCACGGCCTCCAGTCTGGAGGACAGCACTCGCTGGAGATCGACCTCAGGGATCAGGGATCGAGTTCCAATTTTGACCGAGCGGATCTCGCCCGCTTTGATCAACTCGTAGAGGGTCGTCCGGCTGACGCTGAGCCGGCGGCACGCGTCGGGGATTCGGTGAAGCAGGGGGTCGAGCGCGTTCGTGGAAATGACCATTGTCCGTACCTGTTAGATGGGTACGAACCGGCGTCCGCACCCGCCCGGCTGTGTCCGGGCGGATGTAAAACTATGCACATAGCGCTTGCACTAGAAGGGCCAAATAAGGCCCTCATTCTTGTCCGGGTCATCGATGATTACCGAAATTTCCGGAAAAACTCAGTAGCTAAAATCTTCCGCCTTTTCGTCTTCCCGGGCCGCCTGCGCAGCAAGAGCATCAATTGTCTCCAGCGACGCCCAAGCCTTGGCGTTTGGCAGGAAAGTCTTGCGGACGTCATCTACTTCCACTCGTCTCATCGGTGGGAACGCCGCTTCACAAAGGTCCCCGTAGGTGATCCTCGCACCGGTGAGTTCCTTCCACTTGTTCAGCACGAGCAGCGGGACGTACGCGTTGCGCACCCACCTTTTGAAATCAGTGTCCGTAAATGACTTCTTCGCAGCCTGATGCCCCTGAAGAGCGCGCATCGCCTGAAGCCACCGGTCGAAGTCCTTTCGGAGTATTTCGTCAGGAGCTCGCATGTTGACAGAGAGCGTTCTACGCCTGGGCAGCCCGACCCCAGAACCTGAAGCTTCCCTTGAATCTCGCAACGAAACGAAGAAAGGCGTGTTGGCAAATTCATCTAGAGATTCCATTGCCTTAAGTGCTTTCCTCGCTTCTTTGAATTCCCTCTTTGATTCAAGCTCAACCGCCGTCCTAATGCCGGCCAACAATTCAGGGCCATTCCTGATGTGTTCGAGCGTTGCACCCATATGCGCAACTGTCCAGTTGCTCAATGACTGTACGCTGCCAAAGTTAAAGGCATCCTTGTCGACGGCATAGTCCTGCTTCTTCCAATCGGCCCATCCCATGCCCTCGTCCTCTTGGAAGCTTATGAAGGTCGCCTCAAGCTCCCCCAGACTAACCCCGGCGTCTTCATCGTCAATTCGATAGAACTCTGGAGTTTCATCAAGCAGCTGGCGAAGTCCACTGACTACCGTGAGCCAGCCATTGGCGTCCAAACCAGACAAGCGGTCGTATGCATCAAGATTGAACCAGTCGGGAATTCGACTGGCGGGTTTGGGACGGGCCATGTAGTTGTTCCTCAATTCAAGCTGCCTCTTACTGAGGCCTTGCGTCCAGGGATGACAATTCGAAAGCAGGATGGTCGGACCTATCAGGGATCAGACATTGCACTGGAACCATGCGTCTACCGGCGTACTCCTCAACGGTGACCGATGCCAAGTCGCTGAGAGCACCCTCCAATTGCTCCATGGTGTAGTCAGCCCCCCTCTTGGATTCAAGGCCTCGCATCAGAACCTCCCTCAGCGGTGATCCAGACCCAAAGAATCCATCGACAACGCCTCGCTGAGCGCTGTCCAGACTCCCCCCGTAGGCCTCAACTGCCGAGCAGACAATATCGGCCAGGTGGGCACTCTTGCTAGTGCGTGGGTCTGCTGCAGCCTCCTGGAGAGCTTGGAGGAACGCGATGCAACAGACCCGCCCCACCTCCCGGCCCATCAGATGCCCACGGGCTTCCGGCATCCGCCAGTAGTCCCCAACCTTGGCATGGCTCTGGCGGTAGAAGGGCAAGCGGTGGATGGGGTTTGCACGGGTCCGATTGAATCGGACCGGCCGCCTGAACCTACTTGCATTACTGGCCATGGTTGCCCTCCTGGCTATCTGTGAAGCGCTTCATGACGGTGGCAACGTCCTTCTCCCATTGGTGCATCCATGCCTTTGCCCTTCGCCGCGCGGTCGAAACTGAAATAGGGCGTCCGGCCTGTGCAGCCTCCTGCAGCATCCGTCCTGAGATACGCGTCAAGTTGTCCAGATCAGCTTGGCGGTCTTTGGCAGCCAAGGCTATGTCCCTCGCCTTCTGCTGGTGGCGCAATCGACTTTCAGCCCTCTTAGCCGCTGCTTCCGTGGCTAGTCTGTCTCTCTCCAGGACAGACTTAGGAAACGCGAGTGGGAGCATCCGGTCCGTATCCGAGATAGCGGTCGCGTACCAATGCACGCCGTGTCGGTAGTGATAAAGCGGTTCCTTGAAGAGGTCTGGCCATCCGAGCTCAAACGGTTCTTCATCCAGCGGATGCCAACCTAGCTCCCTGCCACGCGTGAGGAGCCTGGCTGCAGAAACGGACTCAACAATCACTTCACCGCGCTCGCCGTGATAGCAAAGCCGGAACTTGTGGTCGATTCGAGCAGCAAGCCAGTCTATGCTGCAGAGCTGATGTCCGATCAAAGTTCGGATCGGCACGCCAGCTTCGAGCAGCGCCTCAATACGGACTTCGAGTACATCCTTTTCCTGCCTTGCCTTCGCTACAGTCGAGCTGAGCATTACAGCACCTCCTGCATCGCGTTTCCTGCAGTGGAAGCCCGCTCGCGGATCATACTGATGGCAGCAGCTATCGGAGCCGGGAAATCTGCCTCGAACATCGATTGCTCGTTGAAGAGCAGTTGGCAGATTCCCTCAATGTCACCCATGGCAAGGCTTGCTGAGTTCAGTGCCTGGAAAAGGGCATCTTCCCTGCTCAGGGCCGTCGACTCGCCTTGATTGCGCTTAGCCATTGGCGCGCTCCCAAAATTCGAGGGCCAACGCGGTGGCAAAAAGTGCGAGGCAGACCCGGTAGGTATTGAGGTCATCGTTGGCGCTAAGCCAACTGTGGCAAGCGCGGACGATCCTGCTGCTGGCCAGTACGTCCGAAAGTGCGGGCCGGATTTCGGCCGAGCGCGCCCGTTCAGGCGCAACAGGTACAATGCTGCAATCCATGATCGACTCTCCAATAGTCGGTTGTGGTAGGCCGAGCTAGGGGTTCCCGCCCCTTTCTCGGCCGCTTTGTTTATGCGGCTGTGCTTCTTTGTTCGGCCCTCCTCAAAGGCCTATCTCCGGTGATTAGGCGCGCTTGGCTTTGAACACCAGCACGTTCGGTTCTGTAACGCGCAGCTGGTCGAGATAGTCAGACCAGGCCTGCATCATCTTCCGGCGTTCCGGCAGGTGGGTTGCCCGGTTGTAGGCCCGCCCAAGCGGATCCTTTACAGCATGCGCCAGCTGGTGCTCGATGTAGTCCGGGCGATAGCCAAGCACTTCGTCCAGCACGGTTCTTGCCATCGCTCGGAAGCCATGGCCAACCATCGTATCTGAGTCGAAGCCAAGGTTTCGGAGCGCCGCGTTCATCGTGTTCTCGCTCATTGGCTTCAGCGAGCTGCGGACGCCAGGGAAGACAAATTCGCTCCGCTTCGTGTACGGGTACAGCTCCCGGAGAACCTCGACAGCCTGGTCGGACAGAGGGACGATGTGCGGCGTTTTGGTCTTGCTGGTGACGTAGCGCCACTCTGCAGCATCAAGGTCGATGTCAGCCCACTTCGCCTGCCTAAGCTCCCCAGGGCGAACAAACACCATTGGGGCCAGCTTTAGAGCGGCTTGCGTGACCAGTGCCCCCTGGTAGCCCCACAGCGCGCGCAGGAGGCCTCCTATAACGGCAGGATCAGTCACGCTGGCAAAGTGCTTGGTCTGAGGCTGTTCAAGCGCCCCTGTGAGGTCCTGAGCGGGATTTTTGTCAGCACGCCCCGTCGCGATGGCGTAGCGGAAGACCCGCCCAGCATGTGCCCGGGCGCGATGCGCGGTTTCTACAACACCGCGCTGTTCCAACTTCCGCAGCGCAGCCAGCAGTACGGGGGCGGTGATGTCCCCAATGGGCAAATCCGCCAGTCCAGCCAGATCCTTCTCGATCAGCCGACGCTCACGCACAACCGATCCAGGGGAAAGGCCCTCCTTCGTTCGCTTGGCGAGCAACTCCAAGCCGATGGCTCCGAAGGTGTTCGCAGCCCGTTCTCCTTGGACTGCCTTTTCAACCCTGGCCACTTGAGCGGGATTAGCCCCGCCGCGCAGGAGCGAGCGCAGACGGTCGCGTTCGACGCGGGCAGCCTGCAGCGACATCGACGGGTACTCGTCGAGCGTAACGATGCTGGCCTTTCCCAGATAGCGGTAGCGGTAGCGCCACACTTTGGCTCCCGAGGGGCGCACTTCAATGCACAAGCCGTTGGCATCAGCCACACGGAAGGGACTGGCCTTCGGCTTGAGCGAGCGCAACTTGGTGTCGGTCAGCATGTGAGTCGAGCGCCTGTGAGTCGTTTAGGGGCGTCTAGCCCGCTGACACACAGCCTGACTCACTTTTTTTGTGGATGCAAGTGGATGCCGCTGGACGGCGCTGGATGCCTCGCAGGGCTTAAATCAAGCAACTCAAGGGTTTTGCGGACGTCTCTGGACTTCGCTGGACGTCAATGTGGTGGGCCCACCAGGATTCGAACCTGGAACCAAGGGATTATGAGTCCCCTGCTCTAACCGTTGAGCTATAGGCCCTGCGCAGCTTTACAGTGTAGTGGAGCCTGCGCTCAACCGGCTACCCGCCGGCGCCAAGACACACTGAAAAACCCTCAGCCATCGCTGCGCAACGCCACGCGCCCAGGCTTGCGCAACAGCTGGCTCACCCAAACCGCGCGCCCATCTCCCGCACCCGCTCGGCGTTCGCCCCCGCCAACGACCGCATTGCCGGCGACTGGATCCGCCCGTCAACAGCCACGCACTGCCAGAATGCTTCAGCCACCGGTGCCGCCCAGCGCAGATGCTGCAGATCACCACTGCCCAGCGGCGCGACCGGCGACAGCGGCTCGTCCGCGCGCAACACGCCCAGCTTTGACGGCGCCAGCGACATCGGCAGCATGTCGTAGACCGGCGCCAGCGGCAGCGGGCCGCGATCAATGAAGTGGAAGGCGATGTTGCCGTGGTGCATGTCGCTGTTGCCGATCAGCCGCCCGAACGCATGGCGTCGGCCCATCGCCTGCACGGTGTCGGCCGTCAGCCAGCCTTGATCACGCAGTTCGGCGCCTGCAACCGGCCACGCTGGGGTGACCTCGCCGGTGAACGCAGACGATAGCGACAGCAGCGAGACCTGGCCTCGCCGCCCCAGCAGATCGGGCGTGCGGTCGAAGCGCTCGATTTCCAGGAAGGTGTGCGTGGGCGACTGCAGCAGTTCGCTGGACGCCGCGGCTTGTCCGGACTCGCGCAGGGCCTCAAGCGCCAGATGTTCGCAGACCAGCAGATCGCTCCAGCGCTGGGCGGCGGCGCCTTCATCGGGCTGCGCGAACTTGACCAGGACCGAGCGGCGCCTGCCGTAGGCCTCTACGGTGGCGGTGAACTTGGGTTGCTCGCCACCCGGCGAGGAGCCCACGTCCTCTCCGTCCAGCGCAGCACGCGCACGCTCGCGATACTGTGCAAGACGATCGTCGGCCGCAACCCGATCGATCGGCACCTGCAACGTCTCCATCGCCGCCTCCACGGCGGCGGTACCGAGCAGCAGATCGCCCGCTTCAGTCCCGCCAGCGGTTACCAGGGCCATCAACACATCGTCCGGTTGCCAGCTCTTGAGGTCCTTCGGCAGGCCGAGCGCCTGCGCACGGCCATGGGCGAAGCTGCGACCAAGAAATCCCTGCGGTCGCAGGTCATCCAGGTACCACGGCAAGTCAGGAAAGAAGGCGGCAACGTCACCTTCGGGCGCGCGTCGCAGGTTCGGGCAGTCAGGCCCGGCATCGACGTGGAAGCCGCCTCCTACCAGCGCAATTACCCGCCCCAGCTCCTCCAGCGTCGCATCTTCGCGCAGCCGGTACAGCGGCCATTCGCTGCCGGCCCGGGTGGGCCGCCGCAGTGCATAGGCGGTTGCCCGGGTGCTGCCCATGCGCACCACCTGCGGGCCACTGGCGGCCACCAGCCGGCTGAGCGCCATCCGGTCCACCCCCAGACGCTCGGCCAGCGCCGCGGCAGGTAGCGGCTGGCCGGGGGCCAGCTGAGCGATCAGATCCAGTACCTGTGGGCGTTGAGCGCGTGGCATGTGCATTACGTAATACGAAATTTGTTACGTAATTAGCATCAAAAAAGCGGGACTGCAAGCGCGGCCGTGCACCTATGAGCTTGAAAATAATGGGCATCTTCACGAAGAGCCAGCTTCGACGCGGGTCTTCCGTTACATTATTTGTTACGTAATCATAAGCCTCAGTCGAGCAAAGGCTCGGCTTTACAGGGATATGGTGGGCAAAGAAAAACCCCGCCGAAGCGGGGTTTCTCTCAACGCTTCAACAGCCGCTGGAAATCAATCGATATCCAGGAAGCTGCGCAGCTGCTCCGAGCGGCTCGGGTGACGCAGCTTGCGCAGGGCCTTCGCTTCGATCTGGCGGATGCGCTCGCGGGTCACGTCGAACTGCTTGCCGACTTCCTCAAGGGTGTGGTCGGTGTTCATGTCGATACCGAAGCGCATGCGCAGCACCTTGGCTTCCCTCGGGGTGAGGCCGGCCAGCACGTCGCGCACGGTTTCAGACAGATTGATGTTGGTGGTGTTCTCGATCGGGGACTCCACGTTGGTGTCCTCGATGAAGTCGCCCAGATGGGAATCCTCGTCGTCGCCGATCGGGGTTTCCATCGAGATCGGCTCCTTGGCGATCTTCATCACCTTGCGGATCTTGTCTTCCGGCATGTCCATTTCCTTGGCCAGCTCCTCCGGCGTAGCCTCGCGGCCGTACTGCTGGAGCATCTGGCGGGAAATGCGGTTCAACTTGTTGATCGTCTCGATCATGTGCACCGGAATACGGATGGTGCGCGCCTGGTCGGCGATCGAGCGGGTGATCGCCTGGCGGATCCACCAGGTGGCGTAGGTCGAGAACTTGTAACCGCGGCGGTACTCGAACTTGTCCACGGCCTTCATCAGGCCGATGTTGCCTTCCTGGATCAGGTCGAGGAACTGCAGGCCGCGATTGGTGTACTTCTTGGCGATCGAGATCACCAGGCGCAGGTTGGCCTCGACCATTTCCTTCTTGGCCTTGCGCGCCTTGGCTTCACCGTAGGCCATGGCACGGCTGATTTCCTTCAGCTCTTCCAGGTCCAGCTGGGTCAGCTTCTCGATGTCGATCGTCGCCTGCTGTTCGGCGATGATCTGGTCCTTTACTTCGCGCAGGGCCGAAGACCACTTCTGCTTGCGCTTCAGCGCGTCTTCCACCCACTCCAGATTGGTCTGGTTGCCTTCCCAGGAACGGATGAAGTCCTTGCGCGGCATGCGGGCGGTGACGGTCGCCAGATTCAGCACA
This sequence comes from Stenotrophomonas sp. FR024, assembly GCF_047500745.2. Classification (NCBI taxonomy): domain Bacteria; kingdom Pseudomonadati; phylum Pseudomonadota; class Gammaproteobacteria; order Lysobacterales; family Lysobacteraceae; genus Stenotrophomonas; species Stenotrophomonas sp. FR024. The sequence goes on along the minus strand of NZ_JAXAXM020000003.1, from coordinate 202,589 downwards.
CGGCGCTCATGGGCCTTGATCGACGCCATGGTGTCGCGCAGCTGCTTGGTCAGCACGTCGGTCAGCGGCAGCGGCAGCTTCAGGGTGACGAACACCGCCGACATCTCTTCGCGCAGGCGCGGCAGGTTCTTCTTGTCGCCCTTGGTGGCGGCCTTCTTGAAGGCGTTGAAGGCATCGCTCAGCGCCTGCATGCGCGCAGCGACTTCCTCCGGATCCGGACCGGTCGGTGCGGCTTCTTCCTCGCCACCCTCGACATCATCGTCCTCGTCCTCGTCGCCTTCGGCGTCGGCATCGCTGCTGTCATCGGCAGCAGCCGCCGGCGGCGCCGGCTCTTCGTCGGCCAGGTCGTTGAAACCAACGATCACTTCGGCCAGGCGCTTCTTGCCTTCCTTGTGGGCTTCGTAGTCGGTCAGCAGCGACTCGACCGAGACCGGGAACTGGCCCAGGGCGGCCTGGACCTGCGAAAGGCCTTCCTCGATGCGCTTGGCAATGGCGATTTCGCCTTCGCGGGTCAGCAGCTCGACGGTGCCCATTTCGCGCATGTACATGCGCACCGGGTCGGTGGTACGGCCACCTTCGGTATCGAGCGCGCTCAGCGCGGCGGCGGCTTCTTCGGCCGCGGTGTCATCGACTTCGCGGTTACCGGTGTTGCCATCGTTGAGAAGCAGGGTTTCCACATCCGGCGCAACTTCATGGACATCGATGCCCATGCCGTTGATCATGCCGATGATGTCTTCGATCTGTTCCGGGTCGACCATGTCGTCCGGCAGATGGTCATTGACTTCGGCGTAGGTCAGGTAGCCCTGTTCCAGGCCCTTGCTGATCAGTTGCTTGATTTCGGATTGGGCAGGACGTTCGTTGGCCATGTAGTGCTCGCGCCACCGGCTAGGGAGAAATAGGGAACGTAGCATTATACCAGCCCGGGGCCCCGCCTGCCGGGCGGTGGTCCCGCAGGCTCAGGGCCTGAGAAGGAAGGTCACGGGACCGTCATTGACCAGGCTGACGACCATATGGGCACCAAATCGGCCCGTTTCCACCCCTGGTGCGTGATTTTCACGACAGATCTCGACAAATCGATTGAACCCGCGTTCAGCCTCGTCCGGCGGTGCGGCGCTGGTGAAGCTGGGCCGCATGCCCGAACGGGTATCGGCCGCCAGGGTGAACTGGCTGACCAGCAGCAGGCCGCCGCCGGTATCGCGCAGCGACCGGTTCATCTTCCCGGCCTCGTCGGCGAACACCCGGTAGCCCAGCAGGCGCTCGGCCATGCGCCGCAGCTGGGCCTCGGTATCGCCCGGTTCCATGCCCACCAGCGCCAGCAGGCCCGGACCAATCTGGCCGACCGCTTCGTCATCGACGTGGACGGCAGCCTGGCTGACACGCTGGATAAGGACGAGCATCGTGGGCTCCAATGAACGGGGCCGGCCACGATAGCAGCGCCCTTGGCTAAACTGGCGCAGATGAATCCGCAACGCAAAGCCCGGCTGGTCTACCGCGCCACCACCCTGTTCGCCCGCCTGCCCTGGCCGCTGCTGCGGGGAATCGCCCGTGCCCTGTCCTGGACCTGGATCAGTCTCAATGCCCGTGAGAGCCGCGTCACCCGACGCAACCTGGAGCTGGCCTACCCGGACCTGGACCGCGCCACGCGCGACCGCCTGCACCGGGAGCTGCTGCGCTCCACCGCCCTGCAGGCCATCGAGACCCTGCGCCTGTGGAGCCAGGCGCCGGCCGACAACCTGCGCCTGCACCTGAAGCAGCGCCACGGCGAGGCCCTGTACGACGCGGCCCTGGCCAGCGGCAAGGGCGTGATCGTGGCCGCACCGCACTTCGGCAACTGGGAGCTGCTGAACCAGTGGCTGGCCTCGCGCGGGCAGATCGCCATCGTCTACAAGCCACCGGAGGACGAGGCCAGCGATGCCTTCCTGCAGCTGGTGCGGGGCGGCCAGAACGTACAGCAGGTGCGCGCCGAAGGCCCGGCCGTGCGCCAGCTGTTCAAGGTGCTCAAGGACGGCGGTGCCACCGGCATCCTGCCCGACCAGCAGCCCAAGGCCGGCGATGGCGTGTTCGTGCCGTTCTTCGGCGTGCAGGCGCTGACCATGACCCTGGTCAACCGGCTGGCCGAGCGCACCGGCGCCACCGTGCTGTATGGCTGGTGCGAGCGCATCGGCCCGGACATGGAATTCGCCCTGCACATCGAACCGACCGACGCCGCCGTGGCCGACCCCGACCCGCAGGTGGCCGCCACCGCGCTCAATGCCGGCATCGAGCGCATTGCCCGCCGCGATCCGGCGCAGTACCAGTGGACCTACAAGCGCTATACGCTGCGGCCACCGGGCAGCGGCGAAGAAGACCCGTACGCGACCGAAGAGCATCCGCACTGACGGCCGCCGCACCCAGGCCCATCCGGCCCCTGCGACCGGCGGCCGCACCACGTTGAATACGACGCCGGCGCCCCCATAGAGACTGCGATGTCCGACTCCCCCGGTCCTGCCATGTCTGCTGCTTCTTCCCTGTTCGGCGATCCGGCCGCGATCCGCTGCGAGCGCGCGGTGGCCGAACTGCGTGCCGGTCGCCCGGTGCTTCTCCACGATGGCCAGGGCCAGCGCCTGGCGGTGATCGCGCTGGACAGCGCCACGGCCAGCAGCTTCGCTGCCTTCGCCAATGCCGCCCGCGAGCGGCACTACCTGTTCCTGACCGCCACCCGCGCCCGCGTGCTTGGCGTGGAGGCCCCGCAGGGTGCGCGCCTGCCGCTGGCCGGTGTTGCCTTCGATGCCCTGCCCTCGCTGGGCTACCTGCGTGAACCGGGCCCGATGCCGGACGGCTGGAGCGCCGGTGACGCCTTCGATGCAGGCGCGGTGGAACTGGCCCGCCTCGGCCTGTTGCTGCCGGCGATGGTGGCGGTGCGCCTGGACGCCAAAGACCACACCTTCGATGGCGCGGCCGAGGTTGCGCTGTGCGACCTGGCCGAGGGCGCAGCACATGCCGCGCATGACTACGAACTGGTGGCGCGTTCGCCGGTACCGCTGCGCGATGTCGGCATGACCACGTTCGCGGTGTTCCGTGGTGGCGTCGCCCAGCGTGACCAGGTCGCGATCATCGTCGGCGAACCGGATCTGTCGGCGGTGGTACCGGTACGCGTGCACTCCTCGTGCCTGACCGGCGACCTGTTCGGTTCGCTCAAGTGCGACTGCGGCGACCAGCTGCGGCGCGGCCTGCGCAAGCTGAAGGAACTGGGCGGCGGCGTGCTGCTGTACCTGGACCAGGAAGGCCGCGGCACCGGCATCGCCGCCAAGATGCGCGCCTATGGCTACCAGCATGACGGCCTGGACACCATCGATGCCGATGCACAGCTCGGCTTCGGCGCCGACGAACGGCGCTACGGCAGCGCGGTGGCGATGCTGCGCGGCCTGGGCATTTCGCGCGTGGCCCTACTCAGCAACAACCCGACCAAGGCGCAGCGCCTGCGCAACGCTGGCATCGAGGTGCTGGACTGCATTCCGGTCACCGGCGAGATCACCGCCGAGAACGAGCACTACCTGCGCACCAAGGCTGATCGTGCCGGCCACATGCTGGATGTGGACGCGCTGATCCAGGCTGCCCAGTAACGCAGCCGACCTGCTACCGTCTGCGCGGTGCGGCCACGGCCGCCACCGCCCGCCCTGCCACCTGACGGAGCCCGCGTGACCGACGTTCCCCTTACTGCTCCGACCACCGATGCCTGGCAGTCGCTGCCGCGCCGCGCCGCGCGGCTGGCCGCACTGGAAGGTGCCTTCGGCGGCCTGTTTGTGCCGGGCCTGCCGCTGGCCGCAGCCGCGTGGTTCTTCGACCTGCCCGGCGGCCTGTGGACGGCCGCCCTTGGGCTGCTGATCGGCATCGTCTTCGGCGCCTGGCTCGGCCGCCGGCGCTTGACCCGCACCCGCTGGCGGCTGGATGCCCAAGGGCTGGGCCTGCGCCGCGACCTGATGTGGCAGCTGGAAACGCGCATCCCCATTTCGCGCGTGCAGCACCTGGACCTGCGCCGCGGCCCGCTGGAACGCCGTGCCGGCCTGGCCACGCTGATCGTGCACACCGCCGGGACCCGCATGAGCGCAGTGACCGTGAGCGGCCTGGACGAGGCCGACGCCGAGCGCCTGCGTGACACCCTGTCCCATCAGCTCGACCAGGACGCCGACGCCCTGTGAGCCTGCCGCCGCCCCTGCCCGCATCGCTGCCTGCCGGTGGCGAGGACCATCGCCTGCATCCGTGGTCGTGGTTGTTCGTACTGTTGATGCAGTTGCGCCATTACTTCCTGCCGCTGGTCGCACTGCTGGTGTTCGGCCAGCGCGGCGACCGCGACCCGATGTGGGCGCAGCTGATTCCGCTGACGGCAATTGCCGCACTGGTACTGGTGTCGGTGCTGCAGTACCTCAGCTACCGCTACCGTATCGGCAGTGATGCGATCACCGTGCGCAGCGGTCTGCTCGCGCGCAACCGGCGTGAGATTCCGTTCGCGCGCATCCACAACGTGGAGGTGCGACAGAACCCGCTGCACCGTCTGTTTGGTGTGGCCGAGCTGCGCCTGGAATCGGCCGGTGGCGTGCGCCCGGAAGCGGAGATGCGGGTGCTGAAGCTGGACCAGGCGCTGGCGCTGGAACGGCTGGTCCGCCAGCGCGGGCAGGCGCCGCAGGCCGCCGGCATCACCGAGCCCGACCCGGTTGCCAGCACCGCGACTGAGAACGAGCAGGTACTGCTGCGCCTGTCGAGCTGGGACGTGGTACGCATGGGCCTGCTCTCCAACCGCGGCTGGGCGCTGGCGATCGCCGCGTTCGGCGTGCTGTTCCAGACCGTGCCACGGCCGGTGATGGACGATGCCCTCCAGCGCGGTGGACGCGAAGCCTTTGGCTACGCCAGCCATCTGCACCCCGGCGTGACCGGTGCGTTTCTGCTGCTGGCTGCCGCGCTGCTGCTGGGCTGGCTTGCGCTGCGCGTGCTGTCGGTGGTGCTGACGCTGCTGCGCTACCACGGCTTCACCCTCAGCGAGCAGGACCGACGCCTGACCGTATCGGCCGGTCTGCTCAGCCGCACCCGCAGCAGCGTGGCGCGCCGGCGCATCCAGGCCTGGACGCTGCGCGAAGGTACTTTGCAGCGCTGGTTCGGGCTGCGTCAGCTGCGCATCGACAGTGCCGCCGGTGGCCCCGCGCGCGATGAGGACCGCGCCCTGCGCGAACTCGCGCCGCTGGCGTCCAGTACACGTTGTGAGCAGCTGGTGCAGCACCTGCTGCCGCAGCTGCAGTGGCCTCCGCTGCAATGGCAGTCCATTCCGCAGCGCGGCTGGTGGCGGCTGTGCCTGGGCGCACTGGTGCTGGTGCCGCTGCTGGCTGCGGCCGCGTACTGGCGCTGGGGCCCATGGGGCCTGCTGGTGCTGGCGTGGCTACCGGTGGCGCTGCTGGTCGCGCACCGGCAGATGGCACGCATGGGCTGGTACCTGGACGAACACTATGTGGCGGTGCGCGGCGGCTGGTGGAAGCGCTGGTGGCGCTGGGCCGAGCTGGACAAGGTGCAGGGCCTGCGCCTGCAACGCTCGCCGCTGGACAAACTGCTGGGCACCAGCAGCCTGCAGCTGGACACCGCCGGTGCACATGGTGATGTGGCGCTGACGCTGCATCATCTGCCGCAGGCGCAGGCGCAACACGTGATGGAGCAACTGGCGGCGGCGCTGGCGCGGCGCAAGCTGCGCTGGTAAGCACTACAGGTCGTGCCGGTCGCTGGCCGGCAACTGCCGCCATTCCCGAGGTTGCCGGCCAGCGGCCGGCACTACCGCGAGCGGGGTCAGCGAGGCATCAGCGCTGCGACGGGCCCCAATACCCCAGGTCCTTGCGGATCTGCAGATCGCGCACCCAGCTGCCGAATGGCTTGCGCCGCAACGCACCCATTTCACCGGACAGGAAATCCTCGGTGGCCGCGATCACCCGTTCACTGGAGCGGCCATCGCGGTAAGGGTGGATGGCATCGGCGTAGCGCACGATTTCCGCCTGCAGCGCGGCGTCCGGGTGCAGCGCGCGCTGCAGCATCGCCTGCAGCTGCGCAGGATCATCGAAGTCGATCATGTGCGGCTTCGGCACGCGGTTGCGGAAGGTCACCACCGGCTTGTGCTGCACGATGAACTCCGAAACGATCGATGAGGTGTCCGACACCAGCACATCGGCGGCGCGCTGCGCGGCCATCACCTGCTCCGGCTCGATGAAGCGGGCATTGGCACCGGCCAGCGCGCGGTAGCGTTCGAACAGTTCCGGTGGGCACTTCGGGTGCAGGGTCAGCAGCCAGTAGTGGTCACCGGCGGCGATATCAGCGGCGATCTGCGCATGCAGGTGCGGAGCCGCGCTGAGCCGCTCGGTGAAGGTTGAACCGAACAGGATCACCGGGCGGTCACCGGCCGGTGCGCGCAGCGCGGAACTCTCGCCTCCGTCATCGCGGAACAGCGGGTCCAGCTTCGGCCAGCCAGTCTCGGCCACGGCGAAGTGGCCCTGCAGGCTGGCGATCTCGCGGAACGGTGCGGTCGTGGCCGGCCCCTGCGTGCAGTACAGGTCGAACATGCCGCGCACCCGGAAGTGGCCGCGCGCACTGTCCCGCTTCTCCACGTTGAAGCCATGGAACAGCTGCACCTTGGCCCCCGAAAGGAAGGTCGGCACCCAGTTGGCCGCGCTGAACACCGCCCGCGGACGCATTGCCAGGGCCTGCTTCAGGCCCACGTTGGGCACCCCCGGCAGGCTGCTGCCGGCCGCGCCGTCCTCGAACCAGGCCGCCACCTCCTGCCCGGACGCGTGCAAGGCCTGCGCCAACGGGGCGAGAATAGGCAGCGCATAGCGCTCCGTCGCAAACAACAGGTACCCGGCCATCATGTCCTCCACGACCGCTCCCATCGAACGGCCTCGCATCTCGGCGTGCATTATCGCGTTCAACGAGGCCGGGCGCATCGGCGACTGCCTGGCCTCGCTGGCCTTCTGCGATGAGATCGTGGTGGTGGACTCGCAGTCCACCGATGCCACCGTAGCCATCGCCGAGTCCGCCGGTGCCCGCGTGCTGCAGCGCCGGTTCGAGGGCTTCCGCAGCCAGAAGGCGTTCTGCGTCGAGCAGGCCAGCCACGACTGGGTGCTGTGCCTGGACGCCGACGAGCGCATCAGCCCCGAGCTGCGCACCGCCATCGAGCAGGCCCGCGACGGTGGCTTCGCCGGCCAGGCCGGCTACCGCTTCGCCCGCCTCTCGGAGTACTTCGGGAAGTTCCTGCGCCATGGCAATGCCTACCCGGACCGGGTGATGCGCCTGTTCGACCGCCGCCGCGGCGGCTGGCGCGGCAAGCGCGAGATCCACGAGGCGGCCAGTGTCGACGGCAGTGTGGGCACCCTGCGCGGCGACCTGATCCACTATCCGTACCGGTCATTGCAGCAGCAGCTGGCCAAGACCGAGAAGTACGCGCGGATGATGGCCGAGCACGAGTTCGCACGCGGCAAGCGGGCCACGCTGGGCAAGCTGGTGCTGGCGCCGGCCTGGCGGTTCTGGCGCGGCTTCCTGTTCCGTGGCGGCTTCCGCGACGGCTGGCACGGCCTGGTCTACGCCTACGTCCGCGCCAACTACGTGCGGCAGAAGACCATCATGCTGTGGATGCTGGGAAATGGACAGGCGGTGGCCGACCCGGCACCTTCCGCGGACCGGCCTTGACCACGCTGTGTCACACTGCGTGGGCGTTGCCTGAAGACCCCCCATGAAAATCCTGTACACCAACTTCCACTACGGCGACGGTGGCGGCCACACCACGTACATCGTCTCGCTGGCGCGTGCGCTGCACGGCCAGCACACGCTCCACGTCGCCGCGCCGGCCGACAGCCGCCTGCTGCGGACCATGGCCGATGAAGGCATTGCCCGCACACTGCCGATTGCGTTCGGCAGCGGCCTGCCAACGCTGCCCCGACAGCTGGCCGAACAGCGCGCGCTGCGCAGGCTGGTCCACGATGAAGGCATCGACCTGATCCATGTCAACGGTGCACGCGACCACCGCTTCGTGATGCAGGGGCTGCTGGGCATGCGCCGCCCGCCGATCGTGCTGACCAAGCACAACAGCAAACCCACCAATACCTTTGGCAATGCGCTGCGCGCACGCTGGGCCACCGATCGACTGATCGCGGTCTCGGCCGACACCAAGCGCCTGCTGGAACAGGGCCCGTACCGTCGCTGCCCGATCGACGTGGTCCGCAATGGCGTTGACCTGGAGCGCTACTCACCGCAGCCGGCCGGCACCGGCAGCGCGCTGCGCCAGCAGTGGACGCAGGATCCACAGGCGCTGGTGCTGGTCAGCAACGCCGGCACCGACGATTACAAGGGCTGGATCGACCTGGCCCGGGCCATCGCACGGCTGCCCGATGCGGTGCGTCCGCATGTGCACATGGCCGTGGCCGGCCACCTGCCCAGCGCGCAGCAGCGCGAACAGGTGCAGGCGCTGGGCGAGGTGGCCGCGCAGGTGCACTTCACCGGCCTGCTGGCCGATACCCGCGTCCTGATCGCGGCCGGCGATGCTGGTTTCGTACTGTCCCATGACGTCGAGACGATCTCCTTCGCCTGCCGCGAGATGATGGCCAGCGCCAAGCCGATGCTGGTCAGCGACTACGCAGGCCTGCCGGAGAACATCGAACAAGGCGTCGATGGCTGGGTGGTTGCCACACGCGACATCGACGCCATCGCCGCCCAGGTACAGGCGCTGTACGCACAGCGCGATGCGCTGCCGGAACAGGGCCGCGCAGCACGCCGCCATGCACAGCGGGAGTTCGGCCTGCAGACATTCGCCGACGCCACGCTGGCCAGCTACCACGCCGCCCTGGCCAGCACCTGAGCCACGCTCCCCGAACGCTCAATCGGTGATGCCGGGCCCCTGCAGGCGGCGCTCGTGCTCGAGTTCCGCCACTGACGGCCGGCAGTCGCCGGCGACCGCATCGGCAGGCACCAGCCACCAGCGGCGACGATTGGAAATGCCCGCCATCTCGGCCCGCGCACGATCGATGCAGGCCTGCATCGCATCCTCGTTCACCAGCAGCCAGCGTTGCTGCGGAACCAGCCGCTGCCAGCGCACGGCCGCCTGCAGCTGTTGATGCCAACGTGCTTCGAATCCAAAGGTGGCCGCCGGGCGATCGGCCATCAGCAGGTTCTGCTCTTTCCATGCCACCAGTCCCAGCTCGGCCTGCGGGCCGATGCGTACACTCACTTCACGCATCAGGCCACGGGCCGAGCTGGAGTCGTTCAATACCGGATAACCGACCAGGCTGTACAGCACCCAGACTCCTGCCAGGGTAGAGACCAGGGCAACGTGCCGACGCTGGCGCCCGCACACCCACAGGCTCAAGGCCGACCAGACCGCCATCGCCAGCGCCGCCCAGGCCAGCGCATCGGTGGCACCGGGAAGCAACCCGCGGCCATGGGTAAGGCGCACTTCGAAATCCGGATCACCCAGCAGCGCCAGCGCACCCACCAGCCCCAGCGCCAGTGCCAGCAACGCGGTGAATGCGCCCAGCACGCGCTGCACATCGCGCCGCCTCAGCAACCCGGGCAGCAACGGCGCCAACGCCAGGCAGAACATCGGCAATGCCGGCAGGATGTAGACGTCGCGCTTGCCGTGCGGAAGGGAGAAGAACAGCACGACCAGCAGCCACCAGGCCAACGGCAGCAGGTAGCGCGCATCGCGCCGGCGCAGCCGCCGGAACCAGGCCGGAAGCGCCCAGGGCAGCAGCAGGAACGCGGGAATCCACATCGACGGCATGATCGCCAGGAAGTACCACCACGGCTGGTGATGGTCCCAGGACTGCGTATAGCGCCGCGCGGTCTGCCGGAACAGGATGTCGTCCATGTAGGCGCGGTACGGCTCCGAACCGGTGGCGAAGCCTGCCAGCAGCATCGGCGCCAGCCACAACGACACCGCCAGCAGGAAGGCCAACGGTGCCAGCCAGAAACGCAGGTCGCGCACGTGCAGGCGTACCCGTGGCCAGTGCAGCACGGATGCGACTGCCGCCGGCGCGATCATCATCAGCGCCAGCACGCCTACGCCCTTGGTGATCACACCGACGCCGGCAAAGAACCAGCCCAGCCACCACCAGCGCCAGGCCGGACCCAGCAGCAGATGGCGCAGCAGGCCGTAGTTGGCCAGGGTGATGAACAGCACCACCAGCGGATCGATCTGCGCCTTCTTCGCCTGGAAGGTGAAGTGCAGCGCGAACAGCAGTGCCCAGCCCGCGTACAGCCCCACCTGCCGCGTCCACAGGCGGCGGCCGAGATCGACCACGCACCACAGCGTGCCCAGCGCGGCCAGCAGCGAGGGCAGCAGGAACGCCACCCGCCAGTGGCCGACCAGGCTGTACATCGCCGCCTGCAACCACATCAGCATCGGCGGCTTGTCCGAATACAGCTCGGGGCCGCGATGCGGGAACAACCAGTAGCCACTGTCGACCATCTGCTTGGCCACCAGCGCGAAACGTGGCTCATCCGAGGGCCATGGATCACGGAGGCCCAGGCCGGCCCCCAGCACCAGCAGGGCCATCACCACCAACAACCACGTCTGGCGCGACGCGTGGGCTTTCAGCATGGGACTCGAAACGGCAGCGGGGGTCAGGCTGCTTTTAACAGACGCGCGTAGAAGAAACCGTCAGCATCGTTTTCACCCGGCAGCCGCTGGCGCGCCACCCCTTCGCAATCCACGCCGAATGCATCGCCCAGCGGCTGCGCCACGGCATCCGGATGCCACTTCAGGAACGCGCGCACCTGATCGATGTTCTCGGCGCGCAGGATCGAACAGGTGGCATACAACAGAACGCCGCCCGGGCGCAGCATCGACCAGCAGGCTTCCAGCAGGCGCGCCTGCACGCCGACCAGTGCATCGATGTCTTCGGCGCGACGGTGGAACATCACATCCGGCTGGCGGCGGATCACGCCGGTCGCCGAGCACGGCGCATCAAGCAGGATCGCGTCGAACGGCACGCCATCCCACCAGGCGCCCGGATCACTGGCATCTGCCGCCAGGGTCTGCGCATGCTCGCCCACGCCGGTACGGGTGTAGGTATCGCGTGCACGGGCCAGGCGGCGCGCGTCGATATCCAGCGCCAGCAGGCGCAGGCTGGGGTCGCGCTCGAGCAGATGCGCCGACTTGCCGCCGGGTGCCGCACAAGCGTCCAGCACGCGGGCACCGGCCACCGGGGCCAGCGCATCGGCGGCACACTGCGCCGACAGGTCCTGCACCGAGATCGCGCCCTCGGCGAAGCCGGGCAGTTGATTCACGGCAACCGGAGAGGCCAGGCGCAACGCGTCGGCACTGAGCGGACTGGCTTCTGCGGCAATGCCGGCTTCGGCCAGCGCGGCCAGTGCCTTGTCACGACCGCCCTGCTGGCGGTTGGCGCGCAGCCACAGGGGCGCCGGTTGCAGGCTGGCGCTGAAGATCGCGTCGGCCTGTGCCGGCCAATCGCGTTGCACCGCATCGGCCAGCCATTCCGGGAAGGCATCGCGCGCTGGCTGCTCCGGGAAACCTTCGCGCTGCGCGCGGCGCAGGATCGCATTGACCAGGCCCGCCTGGCGCTCACGGCCCAGTGCACGCGCGGCATCGACGGTGGCCGACAGCGCCGCGTGCGCCGGCAGCTCCAGCACGTCCAGCTGGGCGAACCCGACCATCAGCAGCGTGCGCAGATCGGCATCACGCGCCGACAGCGGCTTCTGCATCCACGACTGCAGCGCCGCGTCATAGGTGCTGCGGCGGCGCAGGACGGCGAAACACAGGGCTTCCAGCAGCGCACGGTCGCGGCTGTCGGCCAGCTTCGGCAGCGCCCAGGCCAGTTCGGCCTTCAGCGAACGGCCACGGGTGAACACCTGTGCCAGCACACGTGCGGCCAGCATGCGCGTGGCCGCGCCCGGCGCCGCCTTGGCGACGGAGAAATCGTTCTGCTTCGACACCGCTTATGCCCCCACGCGCAGATCGCGGCGGGCGTTGAGGTAGTCGGCCGCAGTAATCGCCTTGCCACCTTCCCGCTGCAGTACACGCAGGCGCAGTGCGCCCTGGCCACAGGCGATGTCGATGCCATCGCGGCTGGCCGCCAGCACCGTGCCCGGCGCCTGGCCGTGGGCCTCATCCAGCGCCACCGCGCCATGGATGCGCACCCGCTCGCCAGCCAGCGTCGCCTCGGCGATCGGCCACGGATTGAAGGCGCGCACGGTGCGTGCCAGCGCCTCTGCATCCAGCGCCCAGTCCAGACGGGCCTCGGCCTTGTCCAGCTTGTGCGCGTAGGTCACGCCCTGCTCCGGCTGCGGCCGCGCGATCGGCTTGATGCCGGCCCGCAGCAGGCCCAGGCCGTCGGACAGCACCTGCGCGCCCAGTTCCGCCAGCTTGTCATGCAGCTGGCCACCGGTATCGGTGGCCGCGATCGGCAGCTCCTGGTGCAGCAGCACCGGGCCGGTATCCAGGCCGGCCTCCATCTGCATCAGGCAGACGCCGGTCTTCGCATCGCCGGCCTGGATCGCGCGCTGGATCGGCGCGGCACCGCGCCAGCGCGGCAGCAGCGAGGCATGCACGTTCCAGCAGCCGTGGGTCGGAATGGCCAGCACCGCCTTGGGCAGGATCAGGCCATAGGCCACCACCACCATCAGGTCCGGCTGCAGGTCGCGCAGCTGCTGCTGGGCGGCTTCATCCTTCAGCGATTCGGGCTGGTAGACCGGAATGCCACGGGCCACGGCTTCAAGCTTGACCGGCGACGGCGCCAGGCCACGGCCACGGCCGGCCGGACGATCAGGCTGGGTGTAGACGGCCACGACCTCATGGTGGCGCGCAGCCGCGCGCAGCGACGACACCGCGAATTCCGGCGTACCGGCAAAGACAATCCTCATGGCTACCCCACTTGCAGGATGGATTCGTGCAGGAAAGAAAACGGCGCCGTCGGCCGGCGCCGTACAGCCCGCGCGCGTCGCGCAGGCACGGGCCACCCGAAGGGCGGCCCGGATTGGCGATCACGCCACGTGCTTGCGCTGCTTGGCCAGCTTCTTGCGCACCATCTCGCGCTTGAGCGGCGACAGATAGTCGATGAACAGCTTGCCGTCCAGGTGATCCATCTCGTGCTGGATGCAGGTGGCCAGCACTTCGCCGGCTTCCAGCTGCTGTTCCTGGCCGTTGCGGTCCAGGTACTTCACGGTGATGGTATCGGCGCGGGTCACGTCGGCGAAGATGCCCGGAACCGACAGGCAGCCCTCCTGGTACACCCGGCCTCCGTCCTTGGCGACGATTTCCGGGTTGATGAACACATGCGGTTCATTCTTTTCTTCGCTGACGTCGATGACCATGAAGCGCTTGTGCACGTCCACCTGGGTGGCGGCCAGGCCAATGCCCGGGGCGTCGTACATGGTCAGGAACATGTTGTCGATCAGTTCCTGGAAGGCCGGCGTGGTGACTTCGGCGGCTTCGATCAACGCAGCCTTGGTACGCAGGCGCGGATCGGGGAACTCGAGAATGGGGAGAAGGGCCATGGCTGTTTCCGGATAGGGGGCCGGCACGCCGGCATACGTCGCAGATTCTAGCTCCAACGCTTGCCTTGCGCCCCGGTTTCTGGACTATAGTGCGCGGACCTGTTGGGGAATCAGGGCTTCACACCTATGTTGCTTCGTTTTCGTACGGTCGTCGCCGCGGCGATGCTGACCGTGGCTGCCTATGCTACCGCCGTGGAAGTGAATGGCGGGCACCCGGACACCTATGTGGTCCGAAAAGGGGATACGTTGTGGGATATCGCCGCACGTTTCCTGCAGAAGCCGTGGCTGTGGCCGGAGATCTGGCAGGCCAATCCGCAGATCGCCAATCCGCACCTGATCTATCCCGGTGACGTGCTCAGCCTGGCCTATCTGGACCGGGTGACCGTCGCTGCCAAGCCCGGCCCGCGCCAGGAAGCCCCGATCGATGCCATTCCGCTGGCCCAGGTCGAGCCGTTCCTGAAGCAGCTGAGCGTGGTCGACAGCATCGAGCAGCTACCCTACGTGGCCGGCCTGGAAGAAGAACGCCTGCGCGTCACCAGCGGCAGTGCGGTCTACGTGCGCCTGGCCGACGCCCAGCTGGGCCAGCGCTGGGCCGTGGTCCGCCCGACCGTGCGCTACGCCCAGCCCAAGCCGACCGAGGACCTGACCGCCAACGGCGACGTCACCCCCGGCAGCGGCAACCTGTGGCGGGCCTACAACGCCCCCAACCACCGCCGCGGCATACTCGGCTATGAGCTGGCCCAGGTCGCCACCGGCACCATCACCCATGTCGCCGGCGGCAAGGTCGAGGCGTCCACCCTGGTGCTGGACAAGAACGAAGGCGGCCGCGAGGTGCGTGCCGGCGACCGCCTGGTCCCGGTCGAGGCCAAGCCGTACGACCTGCAGTTCGTCCCCCATGTCCCGGCCGCCGGTGTCGAGGGCGTCGATGTGCGCGTGCTGGCCGTTACCGACATGTTCACCGCCGCTGGCCCGCGCGATGTGATCGCGATTTCCGCAGGTCGCGCACAGGGCGTGGACAACGGCACCGTGTTCTCGCTGTGGCGCCCGGGCCGCCACGTGGCGCACCGCATGAAGTACCCCACCTCGTCGCGCATGGACGATTCGCTCAGCACCGGCGCCGGCCGGGTTTCGCTGCCGGACGAATACGCCGCGCACGCCATGGTGTTCCGTACCTTCGACAACGTCAGCTACGCGCTGGTGATGCAGGGCGTGAAGCCGGTACGCGTGGGGTTCAACGCACTGCACCCGGACGCGAAGTAACCAGTCCCGGGTTGCCCGGCCACTGCAGGTAGTGCCGGCCGCTGGCCGGCAGGCACCTCCGGCAAAACCTGACAGCCACATGCGAAGGCGCCCTAGGGCGCCTTTGTTGTATGCGCTCGATAGTGGGGGATGACCAACCAAGCTGACGAGGCGCTGCTGCGCCTGTTGATGGCAGGCGGCGCGCTGGCGCCACGGCGGGCACTGCTGCAGGCCGCAGGCAGCGCGGAGATTGCGATCGCGCAGGGCGCCGCGAACTGGCGCGCGCACGGCTGCACGCCCGAGCAGTGCGCCGCGCTGGAACGCCCGGACACCCGGGCCTGGGCCGCGGCACGGCGCTGGCTGGAAGACGACAACCAGCACCTGCTGGCCTTCACCGATCCGGCATTCCCCCCGCCCCTGCTGGATGTCCCGAACCCACCCCTGGCGCTGTTCATCGCCGGCGACCCCAGCCTGGCCTGGCGCCCGTCGGTGGCGCTGGTCGGCAGCCGCTCGCCGACGCCGGGCGGACGCGCCCTGGCCGCCCGGTTTGCCGGCTGCTTCGTCGAAGCCGGGCTGGCGGTGACCAGCGGCCTGGCGGCAGGCATCGACGCGGCCGCCCACCAGGCCACGCTGGACGCCGGGGGCTGCACCGTGGCGGTGATCGGCACCGGCCCGGACCGGGCTTACCCGGACAGCCACGCCAGGCTGCAGGCCCGGATCGCCACCGAAGGCGCGGTGCTCAGCGAGTACCTGCCGGGCACACCGGCACGCCCCGGTCACTTTCCAGCCCGCAACCGCCTGGTGGCCGGGCTGGCGCTGGCGACGGTGGTGGTCGAGGCCGCCCAGCGCTCCGGCGCATTGATCACCGCACGCCTGGCCGCCGAGGCCGGCCGCGAGGTCTGTGCCCTGCCCGGTTCGGTACTCAACCCACGCGCCGCGGGCTGCCACCGGTTGATCCGCGAGGGTGCCGCACTGGTCGAGCGCCCGGAGGAGGTCCTTGAACTGCTGGCGCCCGCCCTTCGCCAGCAGCTGCCGGGCTTGCAATCACGGCTCGCCACCCCCACTGAACAGGCACCGCCGGTACTCCTGCCGGCGCGCTGGGCCGACGACCCTGACTACCAGTGCTTGTGGCGGGCCCTGGACCACAACCCAAGCGGTATGGATTCACTGATCACGCGCTGTGGATTGACGGCGCCCCAGGTGTCCTCCATGCTGCTGGCCATGGAACTGGCGGGAATCGTGGTGTGCGTACACGGCCGCTACTGTCGAACTCCCTAGTTTCTTCACCTCCACAGCGTCGCGCGACGCAGGCCGAGGGGCAATGAAAGAGAGCATCCTGGACGTACTGCTGTACCTGTTTGAACACTATTTCAGCGAAGATGCGGACCTGATCCGTGACCGCGATTCGCTCCAGAACGGCCTGATCCAGGCCGGTTTCAGCCCAACCGAGATCAACAAGGCATTCGACTGGCTCGATGCCCTGGCCGCGCAGCGGCCGAGCGTGGCCCAGGCACGGGTCGATGGCCCCGTGCGCGTCTACCACGGCCCCGAACTGGACAAGCTGGACGTGGAATGCCGTGGTTTCCTGCTGTACCTGGAACAGCACGGCATCCTCGACGCCGACCAGCGCGAGCTGGTGCTGGACCGGGCCATGGCCCTGGACCAGGACGAACTGGACCTGGACGACCTGAAGTGGGTCGTGCTGATGGTGCTGTTCAACCAGCCCGGCTCCGAGGCGGCGTACGCCTGGATGGAGACGCAGATGTTCATGGACGAGCCAGAACCCCTGCACTGACCGTACACTTGGGGGCATAGCGCATTCAGGAGCGTCCCCGTGAGCGAGTGGTTCCATGCAGAAGGCAACCGGCAGCAGGGTCCGCTGCCGGCGGAACAGTTGGTCGAGTTGTTCCGCAACAACCAGATCTCCCTGGACACCCTGGTCTGGCGCGACGGCCTGCCGCAATGGCAGCCGTTGCGCACCGTGGTCGACGAACTCGGCCTGATCGTGCCGGCGCTGGACGCTGCCGCACCGCCGGTGGAACCCGAGCCCGATCCGGAACCGGTGGCACCGCCTCCGCCGCAGCCGCCGGTACTGCCGCCGTCCACGCCCTACACCACCAGTGCATCGGCCACCGCCCTGCCGGCGCCGAAGAAGAAGCTGTCCGGCTGCGCCCTGACCGCCATCATCGGCGGCGGCCTGCTGCTGGTGCTGGTCCCGATCGTGGCCATCCTGGCTGCCATCGCGCTGCCCGCCTACAACGACTACACCGTGCGCGCCAAGGTCGCCGGCGCAGTGACCGCGCTGCAGCCGTTGAAGGACCAGGTGCAGCATTTCGCCGATGACGAAGGCCGTTGCCCCGGTGCCAACGACGCCGGCTTCCCGGCCCCGGGTGACTTCGCCCATGCAGGGCTGTCGGCGGTGAACATCGGTCGCTTCAACAATGGCCACTGCGGCATCGAAGCCACCCTGGCGTTGCCCGGCAAGAGCCTTGATGGCGACCTGCTGTGGCTGGAATACGATCGCGACAGCGGCCGCTGGGAATGCAGTGGCGAAAGCAACGACAAGTACCTGCCGCCGACGTGCCGCGGCTGAACCACGCGCACGCCAGCACCTCCAAGGATGATTCAACAGGGAACATGCAATGACTGAGTGGTACTACGCCGAAGGACAGCAACGCCAGGGCCCGCTGCCGGTCCAGGAGATCCGCCAGCGCTTCCAGCGCGGCCAGCTGAACCTGGACACCCTGGTCTGGCGCGAAGGCATGGCGCAGTGGGCTGCGCTGCGCCAGGTGGTCGACGAACTGGGACTGCAGACACTGGCCGACGCCAGCACGGCCACCGGCAGTGGCGGCTTCGACCTGCGTGGCGACTATGCCGCGATCGACAACGGTACGGCGCCACTGCCTGGCACCGGCGCGCTCAGCAGTTCGCCCTACAGCGCCCCTGCGGCGCTCGGCGGCGGCGGCCATGCCCAGCCGGTGATGGGCGGCGAAGTGGTCTACGCGGGCTTCTGGAAGCGCGTGGCGGCCTACATGATCGACTACTTCGTGCTGGCCATCCCCGGCGGCATCATCGGCGCCATCCTCGGTGTGGCGCTTGGTGCCAGCATGGGTGCGGTGGGCAGCGGCGAATCGGCCATCGAAATCGTGGCCCAGCTGGCCAGTGCCCTGATCAACCTGGCCATCGGCATGGCGTACTACACCTGGTTCCATGCCTCGCAGGGCGGTGCCACGCTGGGCAAGATGGCGGTCGGCATCAAGGTCGTGCGCAGCAATGGCGAGCGCCTGACCAAGGCCCGCGCATTTGGTCGCTACTGGGCCGCGGTGCTCAGCACCTTCACCCTCGGCATCGGTTTCCTGATGGCCGCCTTCACCGAGCGCAAGCAGGGCCTGCACGACATGATCTGCGACACCCTGGTGGTCGACCGCTGGGCCTACACCGACCAGCCGCAGCTGCAGCGCCGGGAGCTGGGCACGGTGACCGTGCTGGTGCTCGTACTGACCGGCCTGCTGTCGCTGGTGGGCCTGGCGCTCATGGTGTTCGCGGTTGGCTTCATCGCCAAGATGGCCTCATGAACGGCCATCCTCACGCCTGGCTGCTTGACATGGGCTGGCCGGGCGTGATTCCTCTAATAAGGTGAAACCTGAACGCCCGGCACATTACCGGGCGTTCAGTTTATGGATTTGCCCGTGGCCGCTTCACTAATGCGGCCGTTTGCTCCACCCTAGCGGCCCCTCTCCCCCGGTCCGCCCACAGACCTCTCCTGACATGCCCAAGCACCTGCTCATCGTCGAATCGCCGGCCAAGGCCAAGACGATCAACAAATACCTCGGCAAGGACTACACGGTCCTGGCCTCGTATGGGCACGTGCGCGACCTGATCCCGAAGGAAGGCGCAGTCGACCCGGACAACGGGTTCGCCATGCACTACGACGTGATCGACAAGAACGAAAAGCATGTCGATGCGATCGCCAAGGCCGCCAAGGGCGCCGACGACATCCTGCTGGCGACCGACCCGGATCGCGAGGGTGAAGCGATCAGCTGGCACATCGCCGAGATCCTGAAGGAACGCGGGCTGGTCAAGGACAAGCCGATGCAGCGCGTGGTGTTCACCGAGATCACCCCGCGCGCCATCAAGGAAGCGATCAGCCAGCCGCGCGCGATCGCCAGCGACCTGGTCGACGCCCAGCAGGCGCGCCGCGCGCTGGATTACCTGGTCGGTTTCAACCTGTCGCCGGTGCTGTGGCGCAAGGTCCAGCGCGGCCTGTCCGCCGGCCGCGTGCAGAGCCCGGCGCTGCGCATGATCGTCGAGCGCGAGGAAGAGATCGAAGCCTTCATCGCCCGCGAATACTGGTCGATCGCCGCCGAGTGCGCGCACCCGTCGCAGCACTTCAACGCCAAGCTGATCAAGCTGGACGGGCAGAAGTTCGAACAGTTCACCATCACCGACGGCGACACCGCCGAGGCCGCCCGCCTGCGCATCCAGCAGGCCGCGCAGGGCTCGCTGCATGTCACCGATGTGGCCAGCAAGGAGCGCAAGCGCCGCCCGGCGCCGCCGTTCACCACCTCCACCCTGCAGCAGGAAGCCTCGCGCAAGCTCGGCTTCACCACCCGCAAGACCATGCAGGTGGCGCAGAAGCTGTATGAAGGCGTGGCGATCGGTGACGAAGGCACCGTCGGCCTGATCTCGTACATGCGTACCGACTCGGTGAACCTGTCGCAGGACGCGCTGGCCGAGATCCGCGACGTGATCGCCCGCGACTACGGCATCGCCTCGCTGCCGGACCAGCCGAACACCTACCAGACCAAGTCGAAGAACGCCCAGGAAGCGCACGAAGCGGTGCGCCCGACCTCGGCGCTGCGCACGCCTGCGCAGGTGGCGCGCTACCTGACCGATGACGAGCGCAAGCTGTACGAGCTGATCTGGAAGCGTGCGGTGGCCTGCCAGATGATTCCGGCCACCCTCAACACCGTCAGCGTCGATCTGTCCGCCGGCAGCGAACACGTGTTCCGCGCCAGCGGCACCACCGTGGTGGTGCCCGGCTTCCTGGCCGTGTACGAAGAAGGCAAGGACAACAAGAGCGCCGAAGACGAGGACGAAGGCCGCAAGCTGCCGGCGATGAAGCCCGGCGACCGCGTGCCGCTGGAACGCATCCAGGCCGAACAGCATTTCACCCAGCCGCCGCCGCGCTACACCGAAGCGGCGCTGGTGAAGGCGCTGGAAGAGTACGGCATCGGCCGTCCCTCGACCTACGCCTCGATCATCCAGACCCTGCTGTTCCGCAAGTACGTGGAAATGGAAGGCCGCAGCTTCCGCCCGTCCGACGTCGGCCGCGCGGTGTCCAAGTTCCTGTCCAGCCACTTCACCCGGTACGTGGACTACGACTTCACCGCCAAGCTGGAAGACGAGCTCGACGCCGTCTCGCGTGGCGAAGAAGAGTGGATCCCGCTGATGGCCCGCTTCTGGGAGCCGTTCAAGGAGCTGGTGGAAGACAAGAAGGAATCGGTCGACCGTGCCGAGGCCAGTGGCGCGCGCGAGCTCGGCACCGACCCCAAGACCGGCAAGCCGGTCAGCGTGCGCCTGGGCCGCTTCGGGCCCTATGCGGCCATCGGCAGCACCGCCGAGGACGCCGAGGAGAAGCCGAAGTTCGCCTCGCTGCGCCCCGGCCAGTCGATGCACACCATCTCCCTGGAAGACGCGCTGGAACTCTTCCTGATGCCGCGCGCGCTGGGTGAGGACAAGGGCGAGCCGGTCAGCGTCGGCATCGGCCGCTTCGGTCCGTTCGCCAAGCGCGGCAGCACCTATGCCTCGCTGAAGAAGGAAGACGACCCGTACACCATCGACCTGGCCCGCGCCGTGTTCCTGGTCGAAGAGAAGGAAGAGATCGCGCGCAACCGGATCATCAAGGAGTTCGAGGGCAGCGACATCCAGGTGCTGAACGGCCGTTTCGGCCCTTACATCAGCGACGGCAAGATGAACGGCAAGATCCCCAAGGATCGCGAGCCGGCATCGCTGACCCTGGCCGAAGTGCAGCAGCTGATGGAAGAAACCGGCAAGCCGGTGCGCAAGGGCTTCGGCGCCAAGAAGGCTGCCGCGAAGAAGGCCCCGGCAAAGAAGGCCGCGGTGAAGAAGGAAGCGGCGCCGAAGAAGGCCGCTGCAAAGAAAGCGCCTGCCAAGAAGGCCGCGGCAAAGAAAGCGGTGAAGAAGGCTGCCGCGAAGAAAGCCCCGGCGAAGAAGGCCGCTGCAAAGAAGTAGATCCACGCCATGCGTGGATGAGGGTCAAGGTGTGCGGACCAACGGTCCGCACCCACCATAAGCAGTCATTACCTACCGCTGATGCCGGCCAGCGGCCGGCACTACCGGGTGCCAGGGTCCACCCCATCTGCACGCAGCGGGGGGATAATGAAGGCCCACGCCGGGCCGGTCGCCGCCATGAAAGAACTCACCCTCGACTCTGCTGTCGCCACGCTCCGCGCGGGCGGCGTGATCGCCTACCCCACCGAAGCGGTCTGGGGCCTGGGCTGCGATCCTTCGCACGAAGCCGCCGTGCACATGGTGCTGCGGCTGAAGCAGCGCCCGATCGAGAAGGGCATGATCCTGGTCGCCGCCGAGTTGGCGCAGCTGGAAGGCTGGGTGCGCCTGCAGGCGCTGCCCGACGCCCGCCAGCGCGCGGTGCTGGCCAGCTGGCCCGGTGCCAACACCTGGATCCTGCCTGCCGGCCCGCGCGCGCAGCCATGGGTCACCGGCGAACACAGCGGTATCGCGGTGCGCATCAGCGCGCACCCGCTGGTGGCCGAACTCTGCCGCGCCTGGGGCGGCCCGCTGGTCTCCACCAGCGCCAACCTGGCCGGCGAGCCACCAGCCCGCAGCCGCGAAGAGCTGGATCCGCGCCTGCTGCGCCTGCTCGATGGCATCCTCGATGGACAGACCGGCGGCCTGGCCCAGCCCACCCCGATCCGCGACGCGCTCAGCGGCAACGTGCTGCGCTCCTGAGCCGGCGATTGCGCTGCTGCGGACAATCACGCACCCTGCCGCCATGACCCTGCTGCGCGCCACCTTGAGCCTGTGTCTGCTGCTGCCGTGGACGGCACCCGCGGCCGAGGACGTGCGTGTCTACCGCTGCGTTGCCAGCAACGGTGCCGTCGCCCTGCAGGACAGGCCGTGCAACAGCGGCCGCCAGCAGGTGCGCGACCTGCAGCGCCCGCGCGATCCCGCTCCACGGGTGGTGCGCAGTGATGCCACGCCTCCGCCGCCCAGCGAAACCCCGGTCATCCGCGAGCGCGAAGTCCGCCACGTCTACATCCAGCCGCCGCAGCCGATGTACGAGTGCGTGAGCGAGGACGGACGGCGCTATACCAGCGACAACAACGAAGGCAATCCGCGCTGGGTGCCGCTGTGGACCAGTGTCTGGCTGCCGCACGGCCATCGTGGTCCAGCCTATCCCGGACCACGCCCGGCCATCGGCACGCCGATCGGCGAAGGCACGGGTTATCGCCGCCCCTCGATCGGCATGGACGTGCAGGTGCCGGCCGGCAGCGTGCTGGTCCGCGACAGCTGCCATGCGTTGCCACCACAGGAAGTCTGCGCACGGCTGAGTGACCGCCGCTGGGAGCTGGATCGCCGTTACAACAGCGCGCTGCAGAGTGAACGCACCGCCATCAGCAACGAACAGCGCGGTATCGATGCGCGCCTGTCGCGCGATTGCGGACGCTGAGCGCAGCACGCCGTCGCAGCCTGTACGCTGTGCGCATGAACCGAGTGATCTGGCTGCTCCTGGTCCTGCTGCCCGGAAGCGCGTTGGCCGAAGAGGGCGTGATCTACCGCTGTACCTCCAGCAGCAGTGACGTCCCTACCCTGCAGCGCACGCCGTGCGCCACCGGCAGCAAGCAGCAGGTGCTGCGCATCCCCGCCCCCGCCAACTCGCAGGCGGCCGCCGCTGCGCCTGTAGCCGCCGAACCTGCATCCGCGCCCGTTGAAACACCCGCGCCGGTGCCGTCCGGACCGGCCGTTGCCCCTGCGGCCCCAGCAAAACCACGACGCGCGGACGAAGGACGCACGATCATGGAAGCAGGCATGGTCGAACACGCAGGAGACGACCAGATCCTCGACAGCGCGACGCTGCGCCGCGATGCCGAGGCCCGCGCCGCCGCAGGTGACGGTCCACCGAAGCCGCCGCTTCCTCCGATCTTCCAGTGCACCGACAGCCAGGGCGGCGGCTACCTGTACGAGTACGAAGCCGCGCCCGGCCGCTGCGAGCTGATGACGGTACAGGGCCTTGGCGGAGTGACGCCGGTGAATGCCGCCAGCTGTGAAGTGGTGCGCGACCACTGCGAAGCGCTTCCCGAAGCGCAGCGCTGCGGTGGTTGGCAGCAGCGCTTCCGCGATGCCCGCGGCCGTGAGCGCTTCGCCGCGCCGGAGAACCGCGATACCGCGCGCGGTGAACGCGAACGGCTGCAGGGCGTGCTGGAGGCCGGCAACTGCCCGGTACCGGGGTAACGGCCACCCGGTAGTGCCGG
>NZ_JAXAXM020000003.1:0-179312 GCF_047500745.2 Stenotrophomonas sp. FR024 | reverse complement strand
GCCGGCAACCACAGGATCTTCAGATGGTTGCAGTTGCCGGCCAGCGGCCGGCACTACCTGCTGAAAGATCAGAACCCGTAGCGCAGGAAACCGCCGTCCACCGCGATGCACTCGCCGGTCACATAGCCGGCCGCCGGCAGGCACAGGAAGCCCACGGCTGCGGCCACTTCCTCCGGCTCGCCGATACGACGCATCGGCGTGCGGTTGATCACTTCCTCGTAGTAGTCCGGGTCCGCCAACGGACCGGACGTGCGCCGCGTGCGGATGTACCACGGCGCCACCGCGTTGACCCGGATGCCATCCTCGGCCCACTCGACGGCCAGGTTGCGGGTCATCTGATGCATCGCCGCCTTGGTCATGCCGTAGACCACGCCGCTGCGCACATGGGTCAGGCCGGACACGCTGCCGACGTTGACGATGGATGACGACGCGTGGCGTGCCAGCAACGGATGTGCATAGCGCGACAGCTCGAAGGCCGAGAACAGGTTGGTCTCGAAGATCTTCCGCCATTCGTCCTCGGAATACTCCGTGGCCGCCTTGGTGACATTGCCGCCGGCGTTGTTGACCAGGATGTGCAGGCCATCACTATGGTCCTCCACCCAGTCCAGGATCTGGCGGCGGTCCTCGTCGTCTGAGACATCGGCGGCCAGCGCATGCACCTGCATCTGCGGATACACGTCCAGCAGTTCGTCGCGCGCGGTCTCCAGCATGTCGATATCACGGCCGACGATCATCAGATCGGCGCCGAAGCCAGCCAGTTCATGCGCGATGGCCAGGCCGATGCCGGCGCTGGCGCCGGTGATCAGGGCGGTCTGGCCGTCCAGGCGCCACCGTTGCTGGGTCATGTGTTCTCCCGGGCCGCGCCCGCTGTGTTTCGATGCGGCAAGGATACGCGCTCACGGCCGCCCCCTGCCGAGGATGCGACACTGCCCGCACGCCCATCACGGAGTGCCGCCATGCGCATCCTGATCCTGTCCACGTCCCTGCTGGCCACCGCGCTGCTGGCGGGCTGCCAGCGCCCACCGGCGCCGAACCCGGAAAAGCCACCGGTGCCCCGGGCGATGTCGCGCGCAATCAACGAACCGCTGGACCGCGCCAAGGGCGTGCAGAAGACCGTGGACGATGCCGCCGCGCGTGAGCGCAAGGCGGAAGCCGACGCGACGCAGTAACCCCGCAGACGAAAACGCCCGGCCGAGGCCGGGCGCTTCCAGTAGATCCACGCCGTGCGTGGATGGCCTCCGATCAGAACCCGCAGAAGCAGTACGCCAGCGCCTTCACCGGCGTGCCGTTGCCCTTCTCGCGGGCCGCGTTCTCGACAAATCGCAGCTGCGTATCCACTTCGGGCATCGTGCGCGCCAGCACCATCCGCGCCATGCCCGAGTCGGACAGCATCCAGGCACCTGCACGGCTGCCGGCGAAACCGCTGACGAACTGCGCGAACGGCGTTGCCGCCTTCTCGATGTAACGCACGCGGTAGGCATCAGCCTTGCCCAGCTTGGCGCGGCTGGCGGCATCGGCCACCGCATCCTTCAGGCCACCGAAGGCATCGACCAGGCCACGTTCCTTGGCCTGCGCACCGCTCCACACGCGTCCACGGGCCACTTCGTCGACGGCCTCGACCGGCTTCTTGCGGGCGTCGGCGACGCGACCGGTGAAGTCGGCGTAACCCTTGTTGATCACCGACTGGATGACCTGGCCCACGGCCGGATCCATCGGGCGGGTGACATCGAACGCACCGGCGAAACGGGTGGTGCCGACACCGTCGGTGTGCACGCCGATCTTGTCCAGCGCGCGGCTGAAGTTCGGCACCATGCCGAAGATGCCGATCGAACCGGTGATGGTCGACGGATCGGCATAGATGCGATCGGCATTCATGCTGATCCAGTAGCCACCGGAGGCGGCCAGGTCGCCCATCGACACCACCACCGGCTTGCCGGCGGCCTGCAGGGCCACCACTTCGCGGCGGATCTGCTCGGAGGCGAACACTTCACCACCCGGCGAATCCACGCGCAGCACCACGGCCTTCACGTTCTCGTCGTCACGCGCGGCACGCAGCAGCGCCGAGGTCGATTCGCCACCGATGCGGCCGGCCGGCAGGTCGCCACCGCTGATTTCGCCGGCAGCCACCACCACCGCCACCTGCGGACGGCTGTCGACCGGGTTGCGGCGCGCATCGAGCTGGCCCAGGTAGGAGCCGAAGTCGATGTTGCGGAAACCACCGTCGGCATCGTCGTCAGCCACGCCGCGCTCGATCATCAGATCCTCGAATTCCTCGCGGGTCTTCAGCGACGTCACCAGCTTCTGCTGCAGGGCGAACTTGGCCAGGTCACCACCGGCAGCGGCGATGCCTTCCGGCAGCGTGTCGATGCCGGCGGCCAGCTGTGCCGGATCCAGGCGGCGGGCCTTGGCGATGTCGCCCAGGTAGCGCTGCCACACGTCGTTCATCCAGAACAGGTCGGCTTCCTTGGAGGCCGGCGAAGCGGCGTCGAGCACGTAGGGTTCGGCGGCGGACTTGTACTCGCCCACCTTGAACAGGTGCACGTCCACACCCAGCTTGTCCTGCAGGCCGGTGCGGAAGTACTGGCGGTAGCGGCCCAGGCCCTCGAGCACCACCGACCCCATCGGGTCCAGGTAGACCTCGTCGGCCTGTGCGGCCAGCAGGTACTGCGACTGGCCCATGCTCTCGCTGTAGGCCACCAGCTGCTTGCCGGACGCACGCAGGTCCTGCAGTGCCGCGGCCACTTCACGCAGCGAAGCGAAGCCCGACGGCTGCAGCTTGTCCAGCTCCAGCACCACGCGCTCGATCTTCTTGTCTTCCTTGGCCGACTCGATCACCCGCAGCAGGTCGCGCAGCTGGATCTCTTCGGCACCGTTGTCGCCCACCGCCTTGGCCAGCGCGCGGCTGACCGGGTCAGCGCTGAACTGCTCGACCAGGCGGCCTTCCGGCGCGATCACCAGGGTCGTGCGGTCCTGCAGCGATTTGCTGGCACCGGCGCCCATGCCGGCGGCGATGACGAACATCACCAGCAGCAGGAACAGCAGGCCGAAGAACACCAGGTTGAGGATCAACCGGCGGGTGAAGTTCATGACGTCCCACAGCCCGATGAAGAAACTGGCGACGGGGTTGCGACGCGCCGGGGGCAGCGGGGGCACGGGTTGATTCATGGAACGCTCCGGATGGCTTCTTGCCGTGGTGCCAGCATAGCCGGTGCCGTGTGATGCGGCATCGGACACAAGTCAGGGGATCGCCCGCCATGGGTCGGCAGGGCGGGCGGGACGATCAGGACAACATCGATTGGCCGATGCGCAGGCTGCTGCGACGCAGGCGCCAGCCCATCAGGATGGCGGCGGCGGTCAGGCCGACGATCAGGCCGATCCACATGCCCTGCGGGCCCATGCCCAGGCCCAGGCCGAGCCCGGCGCCGAGCGGCATGCCCAGGCCCCAGTACGCGAACATGGCGATGAACATCGGCACGCGGGTGTCCTTCAGCCCGCGCAGCGCGCCGGCCGACAGCACCTGGATGCCATCCGGGAACTGGAAGGTGGCCGCGTACAGCAGCAGGGTGGAGGCCAGGCCGGCCACCGCCAGGTCGTTGGTGTAGACACCGACGATGGCGTCATGGCCGAACAGCAGCACCGCTGCCGACAACGTCTGCGTACCCATGATGATCGCGTAGCCGGCCCAGGCCGCGCGCCGCACGCCGAAGCCATCGCCACGGCCGACCGCATGCCCGACGCGCACGGTGGTGGCCTCGGCCACGCCCATCGGGATCATGAAGCACAGCTGGGCGACGTTGATCGCAATCTGGTGCGCGGCCGCTTCATTGGCACCAAGGCGGCCGATCAGCAGCGCGGTGACGATGAACAGGCCGCCCTCCATCAGCACGGTGATGCCGATCGGCAGGCCAGTGCGCAGCAGGTCCCAGATCGCCTTCCAGCGCGGTCCTTCGAAGTGCGAGAACAGCTGCAGGTGGGCAAAGCGCTTGGTGAACCACAGGTAGGTGGCGAAGGCGATCGCCTGCAGCCACATCATCACCGCCGAAGCGATGCCCAGGCCCTCGGCGCCCATTTCCGGGAAGCCGAGCTTGCCGTTGGCCAGCACGTAGCCCATCGGTGCCAGCACCAGCAGGCCACCGAAGCCGAGCAGCATGGTCGGCAGCGTCCAGTGCATGCCCTCGCTGAGATAGCGCATGCAGAAGTACAGGGTCAGCGCAGGTCCGCCCCAGCGCACCGCATGCAGGAACGCGGTGGCCCCCGGCACGATGTCCGGTGCGATGCCGAACGCAGGCAGCAGCGGCGGCACCACGGTGAGGAAGGTGAACATGATCAGGCCCAGGCCCAGCGCCAGCCACAGTGCCTGGCGGAACAGCGGGCCGATCTCGCGCTCGCGGCCGGCGCCATGCAGCTGCGACACCGAGGCGGTGAGCGAGATCAGGGTGCCGATCGGGATCAGCATCGGCAGCCACAGCAGGGCGGTGCCGATGGTCACCGCGGCCAGGGTCGCCGTGGCGTGGTGGCCGGCAATGACGTTGTCGACGAAGGAGATCAGACCGGTGGACACATGCCCGAGCACAAGCGGCAGGGCGAGCAGACCGGTAGCGCCGACTTCCTTGCTGAAGCGCGGCGTGGAGGTTGCAGTAGA
Source organism: Stenotrophomonas sp. FR024 (assembly GCF_047500745.2). Taxonomy (NCBI): domain Bacteria; kingdom Pseudomonadati; phylum Pseudomonadota; class Gammaproteobacteria; order Lysobacterales; family Lysobacteraceae; genus Stenotrophomonas; species Stenotrophomonas sp. FR024. The sequence continues at coordinate 174,670 of NZ_JAXAXM020000003.1, read as the reverse complement.
CATAAGGTGCTTGACGCGAACTACGGTTGCGCGCGAAGGGCACAGGCACCGGGTTGCGGGCCGCCATCTTACGCGTGCAGCGCGCGCATTCCCATGACATGGCGTGAATGCTGGGTTCCGGCAGGCCCCGGCATCACGCGTTGCGATCACGTTACGAACAGAAAAAGGGGACGGAGGGGATTAAGTCGTTTCAAGCCCGACTGTGCCGAATACGACTTAATCCCCTCCGTCCCCTTTTCTTTCTACTGCCCAGCCTGGCGCTTGAGCCAGGTATCGCGCTCGGCCGGCGGCACCGCGAGGAACGCGCCGCGGACCTTGTCGCGCTCCTGCGGTGGCGTGCGCTGTGCCACCAGGGTCAGTTGGGCCAGCTGCGCCGGGCTGAGCTGGCGCAGCACGGCCAGCGCGGCCTCGCGCTGTTCCGGCGGCACGAAGCCGAACAGGCCGTGCAGCTTGGGGAACTCCAGGCCCAGCTGCGGGCCCAGCCGCCAGCCTTCGCGGAAGGCCTGGTCCTGCGCCTGGAACTGCTGCCGCAGGCGCTGCTGCTGGTCGGCCGGCAACGCATTGAATCGCGCAGCGGCCTGACGGATCCGCTCACGCTCGCCCTCCGGCAATGCCCGCCATGCGGCGTAGTCGGCGCGGCGCTGGCGCTGCTGCTGGGCATCGAGCTGGGCGAACGCAGCGGGCGCCGTACCTGTGGTGGCCGGGGCCACCGGTGAACTGCCCGGCACTGGCGGCGGCAGCGGCACGTTCAAGGTCTGCGGCGCGGCGGACAGCGACAACGGCAGGGCCAGCAGCAGGCTGGCGAATACGGTCTTATTCATCGGCAGCAGCGGTTTCCAGCGTGGCGCTGGCCGGCTCCGGCCGGCTCGGCTTGGATTGCGACTCGTCCACCGGCAGCGGGCCGCCCGCGGCGGTCCACGCATACAGATCGGCATCGGCCACCAGCGGATAGTCGCGGTCGGCCAGCATCGTGGCGTCGTCCGTCGCCTGCGCAGGGGTCGCGTCCGGCGTGGCATTGACCTTGCTCGGCGGCAGTGCTTCCACCGTGACGGGACCCGCCTCACCAACCACGCCTTCCGGCAGCGGTGCGTCGCTGCCGAACGAATGTCCCTGCCAATGGCGCCAGCCCAGCGCGGCGGCCAGCAGTACCACCACGGTTATCAGCAGGATCAACGGACCGCGCCAGCGCGGCTTGGCATTGGCGCGGCGGCGCTTGCCAGTGGCTGCAGCCCGCTCGTCGCGCTGCGGGGTGCGCCAGCTGGAGGTCGGCGCTTCACTGCTGTTCGTCGGTGCGGCCGGCTGTTGCAGCTGCTGCAGGCGTTTGACGGGCAGATCGCGGATGCGCAGCTGCACCTGTTCGGCCAGCTGGCGCCAGGCCGAGGCGTCGGGCTGGCCGTGCGCGTCACGCGGGCAGGCATCGGCCAGCAACTGCTGGTAGCCGGCTTCGTCCTGGTCGAGCACGCGCGTGGCGATACCTTCATCCAGGCTGCCGCCCACCCGCAGCAACAGCGCCAGGCGCGGCAACGGTCCCATCTGGCCCAAGGCGGCAAGCGGCGACTCCCACTGGCCGCCCACCGGCTCACGCAGCGCCTGGCGCTGGCCCAGCAGGGTCCAGAAGCGGGTTGGCCACTGCGCCATCGGCAGGTCACTGGCGACCGCCGCAAACGCGCGCATCACCGCCACCAGTGTCTGTTCGGCCCGGGCAGCATCGCCGCACTGCAGTTCAGCCACCACCAGGGCGCGGCGTTCAACACCTCGCAGGAACGCCGACAGCGCGCCGGCCGCGGTCGAGGAAACAGGGGCGGGCACAGCCGTCATCGATCACTCCAAAGGTCTGCCCGCATGATAGCGGCAGGCCATCGGCGCCCGTAGGACTTGCGCCCACAGGCACTTCGTGCTGCAGGTTGTGCACAGCACCACGCTGCCTGCGCAGGAAACTGTGGCATCCAGCTGAATTCACTCTGTTTCAGCATTGTTTCACACTTAAATCATTGATTTTGATGGATTTTAAAGTATGGCGATTTTTTGACCAACCCGAGCGTGAGGCCGTCGCCATCGGCCTCCTGCGCGCCCGCCGACCGGTAACGCACAGCGTTATCCACAGAACATGTGGATAAGACTGAATCTCCAATGGACACCGATATTTAGGTGACATTTATGATTCAACGGACCCCGCCCCGCCGCCGCCCACTCCGCCATTCGCGCGCGCATGGCCCGGTACACTGGCCCGATGCTTTCACCGATTCCGACCCTGCAGGTCGCCCTGCCCGTCCCCCTGCCCCGCCTGTTCGACTACCTGTCGCCGGAGGGCGTGGCCCCCACGGTTGCGGTCGGCTGCCGCCTGAAGGTGCCGTTCGGCAACCGTGAGCTGGTCGGTGTGGTGGTGGGACACGGCCAGACCGACGACGGCCAGGGACTCCGCCAGGCGTTGGCCTGGTGCGACCCGCAGCCGCTGCTGCAGGGTGAGCTGTGGCAGAGCCTGCAGTGGCTGGCGCGCTACACCCACGCGCCGTTGGGCGAAGTACTCAGCACCGCCCTGCCCGGCCCGCTGCGCCACGGCGAGGCCCTGCCCGACACCCATCACTGGGGCTGGCAACTGACACCCGAAGGCCATGCCCAGCGCGGGAAGCTGCGCGCCGGCAGCCGCCCGCGGCAGCTGGCCGAACTGCTGGCCGAGGCCGTGGTGGATGAAGACGTACTGGGCGAACGCATGGAGGACTGGCGCACCGCCGCACGCAGTCTGGCCAAGCGTGCACTGGCCGAGCGCGTGGCGATGACGGTGGCACCGCAGCATGCGCAGCCGCTGCCCGGGCCCACGCTCAACCCGGACCAGGCCGAGGCCGTGACTGCGATCAACGCCGCCGACGGCTTCCAGCCTTTCCTGCTGGATGGCGTGACCGGCAGCGGCAAGACCGAGGTCTACCTGCAGGCGATCATCCATTGCCTGGCACAGGGCAGGCAGGCGCTGGTGCTGGTGCCGGAAATCGGCCTGACTCCGCAGACCCTGGCACGCTTCCGCGGCCGCCTCGGCATCGCCGTGCATGCGCTGCATTCGGGCTTGAACGATAACGAGCGCGCTCGCGTCTGGGCAGCCGCCTCACGTGGTGAAGCACGCGTCATTGTCGGCACCCGCTCGGCAGTGTTCACGCCGCTGCCGCAGGCCGGTCTGCTGATCATCGACGAGGAACATGACGGCAGCTACAAGCAGCAGGACGGCATCCGCTACCACGCGCGCGATTTCGCCCTGGTGCGGGCCAAGGCCTTGGGCATCCCGGTGCTGCTGGGCAGTGCCACGCCCTCGCTGGAAACCCTGCACAACGCCTACGCTGGGCGCTACACCCACCTGCGCCTGAAGCAGCGTGCCGGCGATGCACGGCCACCGCGCGTGCGCATCCTCGATGTGCGCAAACGGCCATTGCACGATGGCCTCTCGGCCGATGTTCTGGCCGGCATCGGCGAGCACCTGCAGCGTGGCCAGCAGGTGCTGGTGTTCAAGAACCGCCGTGGCTATGCGCCGGTGCTGCTGTGCCACGACTGCGGCTGGACCGCACCGTGCAACCGCTGCGATGCACCGATGACCGTGCATGGTGGCGGCCGCCGGCTGCAGTGCCACCACTGCGGTGCGCGGCAACCGGCGCCGCTGGCATGCCCGGCCTGCGGCAGCCTGGCGCTGCAGCCGCAGGGCATCGGCACCGAACGCCTGGAAGAGCACCTCACCGCCGCCTTCGCCGATTTTCCGGTGGTGCGCATCGACCGCGGCACCACCTCACGACGCGACGCACTGGAACAGCAGCTGGCGAGGCTGGGCGACCAACCCGGCATCCTGGTCGGCACGCAGATCCTGGCCAAGGGCCACGACCTGCCGAAGCTGACACTGGTGGTGGTGGTGGGCATCGACGAAGGGCTGTTCTCGGCCGACTTCCGTGCCAGTGAAAAACTGGCACAGCAGCTGATCCAGGTCGCTGGCCGCGCCGGCCGTGCACGCGATCCCGGCGAGGTCTGGCTGCAGACCCATCACCCCGGGCATCCGCTGCTGGAAACCCTGGTGAGCGGTGGCTACCACCCGTTCGCGCAGGCCGAGTTGAACCAGCGCCAGGCCGCCGGATTCCCGCCGTTCGCGCATCTGGCACTGATGCGCGCCGAGGCACAGCAGGTCGAGCATGCCAATGCGTTCCTGCTGGCGGCGCGGCAACTGCTGGGGGAACAGAATGTGGTCGAGGCCTACGGGCCGATGCCGGCGCCAATGCCGCGGCGTGCCGGCTACCAGCGCACCCAGCTGCTGCTGTCCGCGCTGCAGCGGCCACCGCTGCATGGCGTGCTGGCCCAGCTGGTGCCGCAGCTGTATGCGCTGCCGGAGGCACGCAAGGTGCGCTGGTCGCTGGATGTGGATCCGACGGATCTGTATTGAGGGCGCTGCCCAATGCTGCGTAGAGTCGAGCTTGCTCGACTGCCGTGCGCCAGAAACAGTCGAGCAAGCTCGACTCTACCGTCGGTCCGTATGGACCCGACGGATCTGTATTGAGGCAGACGAACGCTAGCGCCGGGCCATGCCCGGCGGTCCTCCGCATACCACGCTCGCCGGGCATGGCCCGGCGCTACCCCTCAGGTCAGCGGCGACATCACGCCGCGCTGGTAGGCCGGGCGTTCGCGCAGGCGGGCGTACCAGTCGGCCAGGTGCGGCAGGTCCGGGCGCTGGATGGGCAGTTCGAACCAGGCATAGATCAGCGAGCCCAGCGGGATGTCACCCATCGCGAACGTCTCGCCCGACAGCCACGGCTGTCTGGCCAACGTGGCATCGGCCATCGCCAGGTAGTCACCGGCACGCACGATGGCGGCATTGATGCGCGCTTCGTCGCGGTCAGCTGGGGCGGTGCGCATGATGCCCCAGATCAGGTCGGTGTACAGCGGCGCCATGCGCGAGGTGCTCCAGTCCATCCACTTCTCGGCCTGGGCGCGTTCCATCGGGTCTTCGGCGTACAGCGTGCCCAGCGCGTAGCGCGCGCTCAGGTAGCGCACGATGGCATTCGATTCCCACAGCGGCAGGCCATGGTCTTCGATCACCGGCACCAGGCTGTTGGGATTCATCGCCAGGTACTCCGGCGTCTGCGTGCCGCCATGGCTGCCACCAACCTCGATGGATTCGTACGGCAGGCCGATTTCCTCGGCGCACCACAGCACCTTGCGGACGTTGCTGGAATTGCGGCGGCCCCAGATCTTCAACATGCGGGTTTTTCCTTGCTGGCAATGCGAGCGGCAACGATACGCCTGATCGGAGTGGGTGTGTGGGTGGCGGATGTGGAATCGGGCATCTGCGCGCTGCCGGCCAGCGGCCGGCACTACCGGTTTTTCTTCGGCAGCGCGCGCACGTAGGAGGACTTGCCGTCCTTCTTCAGCTCGAACAGCCCGATCGCCGCCAGCAGGTCACTGAGCTTGCCGTAGCCGTAGTTGCGCGGGTCGAACGACGCCTGGTTGCCGATCTGGCTGCCGACCGGGCCAAGGTGCGACCAGCCATCCTCGCCCTCGGCCGAGGACACCGCACGGCGCAGCATCTTCACCAGCCGCGTATCGCTGCGCATTTCCGCGCCGCTCTTGCGTGGACGCGCATCGTCGTTGGCCACGGGCTCGTTCGATGCCTGTTCGCTGGACGCCTGTTCGGTATCCGGCACGCTGGCATGGGTCTGGCCCAGCGCTTCCAGATAGGTGAACTTCGAGCACGCGTTGACGAACGGCTCCGGGGTTTTCTTCTCGCCGAAGCCATACACCTTCACGCCATCGGTCAGCAGGCGCATCACCATCGGGGTGAAATCGGCATCGCTGGACACGATCGCGAAGCCATCCAGATTGCGCGCGTACAGCAGGTCCATGGCATCGATCACCATCGCCATGTCCGACGCGTTCTTGCCTTTGCTGTAGGCGAACTGCTGGATCGGGCGGATCGCGTACTCGTGCAGCACCGCCTCCCATCCCTTCAACCGTGGGCTCTTCCAGTTGCCATAGGCGCGGCGCACGTTGGCCACGCCGTAGCGGGCGACTTCAGCCAGGACCTCGTCGATCTTCGAGGCCGGCGCGTTGTCGGCGTCGATCAACAGGGCGATGCGCTTTTCCGGTTCGCTCATGGGCTCCTCACGGGCGGTTGCCTGAACCCGAGTATCGCCGATCCATGCGGGCGCTGACGTGACAGGGCGCCATCGTGCGAAGATGCCAGGCGCTTCCCCCAATGCCCCCACTGGAGTGAGTCGATGAGTCGCGAGCGCGTTCCCCATCTGGTCGTTGTCGGCGGCGGTTTTGCCGGCCTCTGGGCCACCCGTGCCCTGGCCCGCGAGCGCATACGCATCACCCTGGTCGACCGCCGCAACCACCATCTCTTCCAGCCACTGCTGTACCAGGTGGCCACCGCCGGCCTGTCCGCGCCGGACATCGCCGCGCCGCTGCGCCACATCCTCGGCCACCAGCGCAATGTGGAAGTCCGCCTCGGCGAAGTGGTGACCATCGACAAGCAGGCCCGCCAGATCCGCATGGCCGATGGCAGCACGCTGGACTACGACAGCCTGCTGCTGGCTACCGGCGCCACCCACGCCTACTTCGGCAACGACCAATGGGCCGATGATGCGCCCGGGCTGAAGACGCTGGACGATGCCATCGCACTGCGCCGCAAGCTGCTGCTGGCGTTCGAGCGCGCCGAGGCCGAGCCGGACCCGGCGAAGAAAGCGGCGTGGTTGAGCTTCGCCGTGGTCGGCGGCGGCCCCACCGGTGTTGAACTGGCCGGCACCCTGGCCGAAATCGCGCGGCATACGCTGCGCAACGAGTTCCGCCATATCGATCCGGCCAGCGCCAAGGTGCGGCTGGTCGAAGCCGGCCCGCGCGTGTTGTCTTCGTTCCCGGAAGTGCTTTCGCTGAAGGCACGGCGGCAACTGGAAAAACTGGGCGTGGAGGTGCTGACCGGTACCCCGGTGAGCGACATCGACAGCCAGGGCTTCAAGCTCGGCGATCAGTTCGTGCCGGCCCGCACCGTGGTGTGGGCCGCCGGCGTGGCCGCTTCACCGCTGGCGCGCACCCTGGAGGTGCCACTGGACCGCGCTGGACGCGTGCAGGTGCAACCCGACCTCACCCTGCCTGGGCACCCCGAGCTGTTCGTGGCCGGTGACCTGGCCGCACTGAACCAGGCCAATGGCAAGCCGGTACCCGGCGTTGCGCCCGCCGCCAAGCAGATGGGCAAGTACGTGGCCGAGGTGCTCCGCGCGCGCCTGCATGGCAAGGCCGCACCGGGGCCGTTCAAGTACGCCGACTTCGGCAACCTGGCCACCATCGGCCGCATGGCCGCCATCGTGCACCTGGGCAGGCTGCAAATCTCGGGCGTCCTCGCCTGGTGGTTCTGGCTGGCCGCACACGTGTTCTTCCTGATCGGCTTCCGCAACCGCATCGTGGTGCTGCTGAACTGGGCCGTGGCGTACTGGAGCTACCAGCGCAGCGCGCGCATCATCTTTGGTGATGACCAGGAAGACCGGCGACCGAGGCGATAGGGTCTGCACTTTTGGCGGCCATCACCGGCCCGTAGATGGAATGACATGTTCTTCTGACATGTCGTCTCAGAGTCGATCCAATCGAAGCACGAGGCACTGAGCAACTGATGAATCACTGAAGAGGATAGATATGGAAACCACATCATCAGACAAGTACGTCGAAGTCGGGGGTGATTTCGCGGAAATATTTGATCAAGCCACTCTGCTTTCGATGCTCAATTCTCACGATGAAGCGGCGGTGGCTTTGAAATTCCATTTGATCATGGAGGAGTTCATCAACATCTGGTGTTCAAAGCGCACCTACACAGATGACTTATTTGCAGGCATAGACTTCGTTCCATTCAAAACGAAGCTAGCGATTGCCAGGAATCTCGGCCTTGAGATCGGAATCTTCAAAGCCCTGGACAAGTTAAATACTGCAAGAAACAGATACTCCCATCGACTCAAGTACAACATGGCGGCCAATGACGTTGAGTCGCTTTCAGCTCTGATCGATAACGCAGCACCAGAACATCCTGTCAACAGCTGCTCTAGTTTCGTCATTGAGAGCTCCGGCATCGATCCGCAAGGTCGCTTGGCGAAGCAGACTCACAGTTGGAACTCCGGCAATCCAAAAAAGCTATTCATCATGTGCGTTACATTGACAATGAAGACAACTCTTTGGATTCAGAAGGAGTTCGACGATCGTGGAATCAGTTACACACTTACGACAGGGTTGCCGAAGAATATAAATCTGTCGTGAACTTAACTATCAACAGCTAGCGAACGTCTGCCTTCGGCTTCGGGTACCACAGTGCATTGACGATGACCCAGCGCTGGTCGAAGCGGCCCATGTGGAAGTAGTCGACGAACCACGGGGTTTCCAGCCGCACCGAGGCGGCGTTGCCGGTCACGTCCAGCACCGTGCAGCGGCGGTCCCATTGATCCTTCGGGGTCTTCAGCGCGCCCTGCTTCGTCAACGCGACCAGCTCTTCCTTCGACATGCGGCGCAGGCCCAGGCGTTCGTCGGGTGTATCGCCGAGCACCGCGCGCTTGGCCAGGTCCGGGTGCAGGGAGCGGGCGACGCGCTGCGGGTCGGCCTCCAGCTGGCCGTCGACGTAATCGTGGCAGGTGGCTTCGATGGCCGCGATGGTGGCCGGGTCGGCGGCAGGGCTCGTTGCTGCGGAAAGAGCGAACAGCAGGGCAATCGTGGACATCCGGGTCTCCGGCTCTGGGCGCGGGGCGATCATCGCATGGGCAAGCCGCATCCACGCATGGCGTGGATCTACTGCATCAGGCCCATTTCGTCGACGCTCAGCTGCATGTACAGGAACGCGGCCGCTTCGTCGGTCATCGGCTGGCCCTGCGGGAAACTGTCGAGCCAGGCGGAGATGCGCGCATGCCGATGCTTCAGCGCATCAGCTATCGCGCGCTTTTCCGCGTCGGTGGCATGTTCCTGCATCTCATCGCGCAGCAGGTCATCGCCGATGCCCCATTTTTCGGCCAGCGGGATCAGGTCGACCAGATCGGGCGGCACCTGGTCGCGGCGCAGGTGGATGGGCTCGGGCGTGTCCGGGCCGCGCTGTGCGGCCAGTTCGGCGGCGCTGCCGATCTGCCCGTGCTGCAGCGGTGGCGGAGTCTGGGCGCAGGCCGACAGGGGGATACAGAACGTCAACATCAGCATCCAGCAGGATTTCATCGGACCGCTTCCTGTGTCGATGGATGTGGCGATGATGGCATGGCCCAGCACACCATCCACGCATGGCGTGGATCTACAGGACCGGGGCCTGCAGCCAGGCCAGTTTGCGTTCGCGCGGCTGTTGCTTGAGCTGCCATTCGGCGCGGGAGGCGGCGGCCCGGTCCGGGTACTCGCGCACGGCCAGCACGCGCAGCGGCGGCCGGGCCCGGGTGTAGCGCGCGCCCTTGCCGGCCTGGTGGGCGGCGAAACGCGCGTCCACGTCGGTGCTGATGCCGGCGTAATAGCTGCCATCGCGGCATTCGAGCAGGTACAGGAACCACGGGCGGAGGGACGGGGCCATGCCCCGATTATGCCGTGCTGCACTGCAGCGGATATACTGGCGCCCGAATGCAGGAGAGAGGCGCCGCGCTGGCGCCCGCCGAAGGCGCAGGCTCCCATGATCGCTCAGGCCGGTGGGCTGGAATCCCACCAACCATGCATTCGACTCGCCGAGCTGGAGAGAGGTCACCGGGCACGCCCGGGACGATCCGCCGAAGGGGCACGCGGCCAACGCCGCTGAACTCTCAGGCAAAAGGACAGCGGGAGCGGCACCGGTCATCGTCATCCCGTCATTGCGCAGGCAGTGGCGGTAGTCGCGCATGGCCGGCCCCACCGCGCCCGGAGCCTGTCCCATGCTGCTGTCCATCATCTACCTGATCGCCATTTCCGCCGAAGCCATGACCGGCGCGCTGTCCGCCGGCCGTCGCCGCATGGACCTGTTCGGGGTGGTCATGATCGCCTGCGTCACCGCCCTCGGGGGCGGTTCGCTGCGCGACATCCTGCTCGGCCACTACCCGCTGGGCTGGGTGAAGCATCCCGAGTACCTGGGATTCACCGTGTGCGCGGCGCTGATCGCCACCTGGGTGGCGCGCTGGATGCACCACTTCCGCCGCACCTTCCTGGTGCTCGATGGCCTGGGCCTGATCGCCTTCACCCTGATCGGCTGTTCGATCGCGCGCGAGGCCGGCCATGCCATGCCGATCGTGCTGATCGCCGGCATGCTGACCGGCGCGTTCGGCGGCGTGCTGCGCGACATTCTCTGCAACGAGGTGCCGCTGATCTTCCAGAAGGAGCTGTACGCGATCATCGCGCTGCTGACCGGCGCGGCCTACCTGTTGCTGCTGCACTGGGGCGTGGCCGACGCCACCGCGATCCTGTGCTGCCTCGGCGGCGGCTTCGCGCTGCGCCTGCTGGCGATCCACTACCGCTGGGAAATGCCGAAGTTCGTCTATCACGACGAAGTGCATTGATTGTTTGTCGGTAGTGTCGGCCGCTGGCCGGCAACACGGCACACGCCCGCAGATTCCGGCAGGTTGCCGGCCAGCGGCCGGCACTACCGAATGCGTTGCATGACCATGGTCATGCGGCATTGGCCGGGGTGATTGGCTACCATTGTCACCCCGTCGCTGCCGCGACGGCATCCAGCCACGCCGCGCCCGCGGCCCCGCCAGACAACTCCCTCCCCGCTGCCCGTGGTGCCGTGAACGCGCCGACGGGCCCGCATGTCCCTGCGCGCGCAGGGCGCAGGATGCCCCATGTCTGTCGCCGAAAATTCCCGCTTCCGTCGTGCCCGCCTGTTGTGGGCGGTGCTGGCCATCGCCCTCGCCGCCCTTCTGGCGTGGTGGCTGTGGCCCCGGAATGGTGCCGGCAGCAGCGACGATGCGCCGGGCAAGACGGTGCCGGTACGCGTGGCACGCGCCAGCGCCGAGCCGCTGGTGCTGCGCCTGAAGGCGGTCGGTACGGTCACCCCGCTGCACAGCGTGGTGGTACGCAGCCGCGTGGATGGCGAACTGCTGCGGCTGCATTTCCAGGAAGGCCAGCAGGTGAAGGCCGGCGATCTGCTGGCGCAGATCGACCCGCGCCCGTATGAAGTGAAGCTGGCACAGGCTCAGGGTACCCAGCAGCAGAATCTGGCCGAGCTGGAAAACGCCGAGCGCCAGCTGCAGCGCTACCGCGAACTGCAGAAGCAGAACTACGTGTCCGGGCAGGAACTGAGCGACCAGCAGAGCAAGGTGCGCCAGCTGCAGGGCCGCCGCCTCAGCGATCAGGCGTCTGTTGATGAAGCGCGCCTGCAGCTGCAGTACACCCGCATCACCGCGCCGGTCAGTGGCCGCGTCGGGCTGCGCCGTTTGGACGTGGGCAACCTGGTGCGCGCCAGCGATGCCGAAGGCCTGGTGACGCTGGCGCAGACCGCGCCGATCAGCGTGCTGTTCACGGTGCCCGAACCCGAGCTGCCTGCGCTGCTCGATGCCGTGCAGGCGCAACCGGCACTGGCGGTGGAAACCTGGGACCGCGAAGAACGCCGGCAGCTGGCCCGCGGCTCGCTGTCCAGCGTCGACAACCGCATCGATACCACCACCGGCACGTTGAAACTGCGTGCGCACTTCGACAACCACGATCTGGCGCTGTTCCCCAACCAGTTCGTCAACGTCCGCCTGCAGCTGGGCGAGCAGCCCGCGCTGCTGATTCCCGATGCCGCCGTGCAGTTCGGCAGCCAGGGCAACTACGTGCATATCGTCGACAAGGACAGCAAGGCACAACGCCGCACCGTGGTGCTCGGTCCAGCCGATGATGGACGCGTGGCCGTGCGCTCCGGGCTGGCCGCAGGGGACAAGGTGGTGATCGAAGGCATCGACGGGCTGGAAGACGGCACGGCGGTGGAGATCATCACCGAGGAGGCCGCGACCAAGGCCGGCGCATGAACCTCTCGCGCCCGTTCATCCTGCGCCCGGTCGCAACGACTCTCCTGATGGTGGCGCTGCTGCTGTCCGGCGTGCTGGCCTATCGCCTGCTGCCGGTGGCGGCGCTGCCGCAGGTCGATTACCCGATCATCCAGATCACCACGCTGTATCCGGGGGCCAGCCCCGAACTGACCACACGCACCATCACCGCACCGCTGGAGCGCCAGCTCGGGCAGATTCCCGGCCTGAAACAACTGTCGTCGACCAGTTCCGGTGGTGCCTCGGTCATCACCCTGCAGTTCGGGCTGGAGGTGTCGCTGGGTGTGGCTGAGCAGGACGTGCAGGCCGCCATCAACGCGGCGGGCAGCTTCCTGCCCGGGGACCTGCCGGTGCCGCCGGTGTACCGCAAGGTCAACCCGGCCGACACCCCCATCCTGACACTGGCGGTGACCTCGCAAGGCCTGTCGCTGCCGCAGGTGCACGATCTGGTGGATACGCGCATCGCCCAGCGCCTGGCGCAGTTGCCCGGCGTCGGCCTGGTCAGCCTGGCCGGTGGCCAGCGCCCGGCGGTGCGCATCCAGGTCAATCCAGCGGCGCTGGCCGCCAACAACCTGGGCATGGACCACATCCGCACCGCCATCGCCGCCGCCAACGTCAACCTGCCCAAGGGCAGTTTCGATGGCCCGATCCGCGCGGTGATGCTCGATGCCAACGATCAGATGCGCAGCGTGGATGAGTACCGTGCCCTGGTACTGGCCTGGCGCGACGGCGCGCCGCTGCGGCTGGGCGATGTAGCCACCATTACCGATGGCGCCGAGAACCGCCAGTTGGCTGCGTGGAGCGGTACCACGCCGGCAGTGCTGGTGAACATCCAGCGCCAGCCCGGCGCCAACGTGATCGCCGTGGTCGAGCAGGTGCGTACGCTGCTGCCGCAGCTGCAGGCCACGCTGCCCGCCGGCGTGCAGATGAATGTACTGAGCGACCGCACCGAATCGATCCGCGCGTCGGTGCGCGGCGTGCAGAAAGAACTGGTACTGGCCATCGGCCTGGTGGTGCTGGTCACCTGGGTGTTCCTGCGCAATCTGCCGGCCACGCTCATTCCCAGCGTCGCGGTGCCGCTGTCGCTCATCGGCACCTTCGCGGTGATGCTGCTGGCCGGCTATTCGCTCAACAACCTCACGCTGATGGCGCTGACCATCGCCACCGGCTTCGTGGTGGACGATGCCATCGTGATGCTGGAGAACATCGCCCGCCATCTGGAGGAAGGCGAAAGCCCCCGCGATGCAGCGCTGAAAGGCGCAGCCGAGATCGGCTTCACCCTGGTGTCGCTGACTGTTTCGCTGATCGCGGTGCTGATCCCGCTGCTGTTCATGGCCGACCTGGTGGGTGCACTGTTCCATGAGTTCGCAGTGACACTGGCTGTAGCCATCGGCATTTCGCTGGTGGTCTCGCTGACGCTGACGCCGATGCTGTGCGCGCGGTTCCTGAAGCCGCACGCGAAGACTGCACATGCGCCCGATGTCTTCGACCGCGTCATCGGCCTCTACGACCGCCAGCTGCGCTGGGTGCTGCAGCGCCAGCCGCTGATGTTGCTGGCCACCGTTGCCACCCTCGCACTGACCGTGGCGCTGTACTTCGCCGTGCCCAAGGGTTTCTTCCCGGTGCAGGATGCCGGCCTGGTGCAGGGCATCAGCGAAGCGCCGCAGGCGATCTCATTCCAGGCCATGCGCGAGCGCCAGCAGGCGCTGGCGGCGGCCATCGAAGCCGACGAGGCGGTGGCCAGCGTCTCGTCCTACATCGGCGTGGACGGCAACAATGCCACGCTCAATACCGGCCGCCTGCTGATCGAGCTGAAACCGCACGGCGACCGCGATGGCGCCGCCGTGGTGATGGCGCGCCTGCAACAGCGCGTGTCGAAGATCCCCGGCATCACCCTGTACCTGCAGCCGGTACAGGAGCTGGGCATCGAAGACCGCATCAGCCGCACCCAGTACCAGTTCACCCTGACCACGCCGGATCTTGAAACACTGGAACGCTGGACCCCGAAGCTGCTGCAGGCGCTACGCCAGCAACCTGCACTGCGCGATGTCGCCAGCGATCTGCAGATGCAGGGCCGGCAGGCGCGCGTGGCGATCGACCGCGATGCGGCGGCGCGCCTGGGCGTAAGCGTGGAAGCAGTAGCCGATGCGCTGTACGACGCCTATGGGCAGCGCCAGATTTCGACCATCTTCACCCAGGCCAGCCAGTACCGGGTGGTGCTGGAGGCCGATCCTTCACGACAGCCCGGGCCGGAGGCGATCACGGGCCTGCGTGTGCGCAGCAGCAGTGGGCAGACCGTGCCGCTGGGTGCGGTGGCGCGGGTAGAGGTGGGTCCGTCCGCACTGCTACGCAATCACGTGGGCCAGTTCCCGGCGGCCACGCTGTCGTTCAACCTTGCCCCGGGCGCTTCGCTGGGCGAAGCGGTGGAGGCTGTGCACGCCGCGCGCGCACAGGTGAACCTGCCGCAGAGCATCGAACTTCGCCTGCAGGGTGCCGCAGCGGCCTTCAGCAGCTCGCTGTCGTCCACACTGTGGCTGATCCTGGCCGCGGTGGTGGTGATGTACATCGTGCTGGGCGTGCTCTACGAGAGCTTCATCCACCCCATCACCATCCTCTCCACCCTGCCCTCGGCCACCGTCGGTGCGCTGGCTGCGCTGTGGGTAAGCGGACGCAGCCTGGACCTGATCGCGGTGATCGGCATCGTGCTGCTGATCGGCCTGGTGAAGAAGAACGCGATCATGATGATCGACTTCGCGCTGGACGCGCAGCGCACACGCGGCATGTCACCGCGCGAGGCGATCCATCAGGCCGCGCTGCTGCGTTTCCGGCCGATCCTGATGACCACGCTGGCCGCGCTGTTCGGCGCAGTGCCGCTGATGCTGGCCAGTGGTTCCGGCGCAGAGCTGCGGCAGCCACTCGGCTGGGTGATGGTGGGGGGGCTGCTGGTCAGCCAGGTGCTGACCCTGTTCACCACGCCGGTGATCTACCTGGCCTTCGACCGCCTGCAGCGTGGCCGTGCAGCGTCCCCGGTGGCGGTTGACGAGGCGCGCGCGTGACCCCCATCGCGCGCCTGGCGCAGGCCTGCGTGCAGCGCCCGGTTGCGACGATCCTGCTGGCGGTGGCGCTGGTGCTGGCCGGCCTGCTGGCATTGCGCCTGTTGCCGGTGGCGCCGCTGCCACAGGTCGATTACCCGGCCATCGAAGTCAGCGCCAGCCTGCCCGGCGCGTCGCCCGAATCGATGGCCGCCACCGTGGCCACGCCGCTGGAGCGTGCGCTGGGCAGCCTGCCCGGCATCTCGCGCATCGATTCGGCCAGCACCCAGGGCCAGACCCAGATCGAACTGAAGTTCGTGCTCGGCCGTGACATCGATGAGGCCGCACGTGAAGTGCAGGCCGCGATCAACCTCGCACGCGGGCAGTTGCCCAGTGGCATGCCCGGCATGCCGCAGTACCGCAAGGTCAATCCCTCACAGGCACCGATCCTGGCGCTGGCACTGACCTCGGACACGCGTTCGCCAGGCCAGCTGTATGACCTGGCCTCCACCGTGCTGGCGCAGAAGCTGTCGCAGGTACCGGGCGTGGGCGAAGTGCAGGTGGGCGGCAGCGCCTTGCCCGCCGTGCGTGTATCGCTGGACCCGAATGCACTGAACCATGCAGGCCTGGCGCTGGAGGACGTGGCCCAGGCCATCGGCCGCGCCAACGCCATGCGCCCGATGGGTGCCGTGGGCGATGACCGCCAGCAGTGGCAGCTGGAAGCGCCGCTGCAGCTGCGCCAGGCCGCGCAGTACCGCGAACTGGCATTGAAGGTCAGCGACGACCGCACGCTGCGGCTGGGCGATGTCGCCGCCGTTGCCGATGGCGTGGAAGACCGTTACGCCAGCGGCTTCCACAACGAACGCCCCGCCGTGCTGCTGATCGTCAGCCGCCAACCCGGCGCCAACATCATCGCCACCGTCGATGCCATCCAGGCCCAGCTGCCCCAGCTGCATGCACTGCTGCCCTCCGGCGTGGACATGCGGCTGGTGATGGACCGCTCGCCGGTGATCCGCGCCACCCTGCATGAGGCAGAGCTCACCCTGGTGCTGGCGATCGTACTGGTGGTGCTGGTGGTGCTGGTCTTCCTCGGCCACTGGCGTGCTGCACTGGTGCCCAGCGTGGCGATTCCGGTGGTGCTGTTCGGTACGCTGGCGCTGATCGCGCTGATGGGCTTCTCGCTCAACACGCTCTCGCTGATGGCGTTGATTGTCGCGGCGGTGCTGGTGGTGGACGATGCCATCGTGGTGCTGGAGAACATCGCCCGCCATCGCGAGCTGGGCGCTGACCGCTGGCAGGCGGCGGTGCGTGGCGCATCGGAAGTCGGTGCCACGCTGCTGTCGATGAACGTTGCACTGGCCGTGGTGTTCGTCTCCATCCTGTTCCTGGACGACTTCGTCGAACGCCTGTTCCGCGAATTCTCGTTGACCCTGGTGGCGGCCATGACGGTCTCCGTGCTGGTCGCGCTGAGCCTGGTGCCGATGCTGTGTGCACGATTGTTCGTGGATGCCGCGCAGCAACCCTCGCGCTGGCAGCGGGGCAGCAATGCGCTGTTCGAACGTGTGCGCAGCGCCTACCTGCGCACGCTTCAGGCCAGCCTGCGCCGGCTGCGCTGGCCGTTGCTGGCCTTCGTTGCAGTCATCGCGCTTAACACGTGGCTGTTCCAGCAGGTGCCCAAGGGCATCGTGCCCAAGCAGGACACCGCGCAGCTGCGCGGCTTCGCGCGCGGCGATGACGGCCTGTCCTTCCAGGCCATGCAACCGAAGATCGATGCGTACAGGAAGCTGTTGCTGTCCGATCCGGCCATCGAGGACATCATCGGCTACATCGGTGGCAGCAACGGGGTCAACAACGCCTTCATCATGATCAAGATGAAGCCGCTGGCCGAGCGCAAGGTGTCCAGCCAGCAGGTGATCGACCGCCTGCGCGCGCGGCTGCCCAAGCTGCCCGGCGGCAATCTCTATCTGTGGGTGGACCAGGACATCCGCCTGGAGGGCGCCGGCAGCAGCGGCAAGTACGAGTTCCAGCTGCTTTCAGCCGATACAGCGCCCCTGCGCGAATGGGCACCGAAGGTGGCTGCCGCCCTGCGTGGCCTGCCCGAACTGGTTGACGTGGAAGCACAGGGTGAAGCGGGCATGCGCCAGGTGGTGCTGGATATCGACCGCGAAGCAGCCGCGCGCCACGGCGTGGACCTGCGCACGGTGGCCAACATGCTCAACAACTCCTTCAGCCAGCGCCAGGTCGCCACGCTGTACGACAGCCTCAACCAGTACCGCGTGGTGATGGAGCTGGACCCGAAGCACACCCAGGACCCGGGCACGCTGTCACGCCTGCAGGTGATCGATGGCAACGGCCAGCGCATTCCGCTGTCGAGCATCGCCAGCTGGCGCTATGGCATGGCACCGGACCGGGTGTACCACAGCGAGCAGTTCGCCTCGATCTGGATCGAGTTCGCACTGGCACCGGGCGTAGGATTGGAACAGGCCACACAGGCGATCGATGGTGCGATGTCGAAACTGATGCTGCCGCGTTCGGTCCAGGGAAAACTGTCCGGTGAAGCCGGCGGGCTGGATCAGCTGCGCGCGCGCCAGCTATGGCTGGTGCTGGGCGCCACGCTGGCGGTCTACCTGGTGCTGGGCATCCTCTACGAGAGCTTCCTGCAGCCGCTGGTGATCCTGTCCACCCTGCCCTCGGCCGGTGTCGGTGCGCTGCTGGCGCTGTGGCTGTTCGGCAACGAACTGAACCTGATCGCCCTGCTCGGCCTGTTCCTGCTGGTGGGCGTGGTGATGAAGAACACCATCCTGCTGGTGGATTTCGCACTGGCCGGCGAGCGGCGCGGGCTGAGCGCGCAGGATTCAGTGATGGAAGCCGCACGGTTGCGCCTGCGGCCGATCCTGATGACCTCGCTGGCAGCGCTGCTGGGCACGCTGCCGCTGATGCTGGCCAATGGGGAAGGCTGGGAGCTGCGGCAACCGCTGGGCATTGCGATTGTCGGCGGCTTGCTGGTCAGCCAATGGTTGACGCTGTACACGACCCCGGCGATGTATCTGGCGTTGGCGAGGATTCGGGCGAAGCGGTGAAGGTGGGGCGGGGAATTCATCCACGCGTGGCGTGGATCTACCGTCAATGCCGCACGACGAACCCGCCGGACCGGCCGCTGGATGGCGCCTGCAGCTCCTCGTTGAAGGCTGCCTTGATGGCCTCGACCACCACGTCACGGTCCATGCCCTCACTGGTCACCAGCGCGTCGGCAACGTGCTGGGCAACATCTGCAAGAATTCGCCCCCAGGCACGTTCTTCGCGGATGTCGGGGCGATCCTCGTACAGCCCCACTTTCAATGATGCATGCAGCCCGCGCTCAGCGATCCACACGCGAATCATCTCGACCGAAGATTCGTCGCGTTGGGCAGCTTCAGGGATGATCAGTTCTTTCATGGCGGCAGCCGCAAGGAGAAGTGATCGCATTGTGGCCCACATCCATGCATGGCGTGGATCTACTGCGGACCTTGAGTAGAGTCGAGCTTGCTCGACTGCCGTTGGTGCACGTTTTTCCGCAGTCGAGCAAGCTCGACTCTACGTATCCAAGTCGGATCAACGCACTGCGCGGACTGGACCACTTGGCGTGCCGGGTGCGACCCGATGGGCCCGCGACAAATGTGGCCTCCAGCAGGTCGTAGCCGTCATTGCCGGGGACGGCGAATCGTCCACGCATGGCGTGGTTCTACTGCCACCCCGGCGATGTACCTGGCGCTGTCGCTCATGCGCAGCGCCAGGCGCATCGCCGGTGCAGATGGGCCGGTCTCCAACTCCGACCGGCCCTGATCGCGGCCGCACCCCCGCAGGCGCTGGCCGCCATCCACACACGTGCCGCACTCAGGCGGCTTCCATCAAGCTGCTTCGGATACCTTCACGTCGCGACGGGCGCGCACGGCCGCAGCCAGTCGCTCCAGCACCGTGACGGTGGTGTCCCAGTCGATGCAGCCATCGGTGATGCTCTGCCCATAGACCAGCGGCTGGCCTTCCACCAGTTCCTGGCGGCCGCCGACCAGATGGCTCTCGATCATCACGCCAACGATGCGCTGTTCGCCGTCTTCCAGCTGAACGGCGATGTCCTCGATCACCTTCGGCTGGTTCTCCGGGTTCTTCAGGCTGTTGGCATGGCTGGCGTCGATCATCAGGCGCGTCGGCAGCTTGGCCTTGGCCAGCACCTGGCAGGCCTCGGCGACACTGCCGGCGTCGTAGTTCGGCTGCTTGCCGCCGCGCAGGATCACATGGCAGTCCGGGTTGCCGGTGGTCGACACGATGGCGGTGCCACCCTGCTTGGTGACCGACAGGAAGTGATGCGGATTGGACGCGGCACCCACCGCGTCAGCGGCGATCTTCACGTTGCCATCGGTGCCGTTCTTGAAGCCGACCGGGCACGACAGCCCCGACGCCAGCTCGCGATGCACCTGGCTTTCGGTGGTGCGTGCGCCGATGGCGCCCCATGCCACCAGGTCGGCGATGTACTGCGGCGAGATCACGTCGAGGAATTCGACACCGGCCGGCAGGCCGAGTTTGTTGATGTCGCGCAGCAGGCCGCGGGCGATGCGCAGGCCCTTGTCGATCCTGAAGCTGCCGTCCAGGTCCGGGTCGTTGATCAGGCCCTTCCAGCCCACCGTGGTGCGCGGCTTCTCGAAGTACACGCGCATGACGATTTCAAGTTCTCCGGCCAGCGCGTCACGCAGCGGCTTCAGGCGCTGGGCGTACTCGATGGCGGCCTTCGGGTCGTGGATCGAGCACGGGCCAACCACCACCGCCAGGCGGTCGTCACGGCCATGCAGGATCTGGTGCAGGGCCGCGCGCGAGGCGCTGACGGTGTCGGAAGCTTCATCGTCACAAGGCAGCATCGCCAGCAGCTGGGCAGGCGGTGTCAGCGGTTCGATGGTGCGGATACGCAGGTCGTCGGTGTGCGGGGGCATTGCAGGAGATCTCCGGAACGTTGGGGGCCCCCAGCGTGGCGGCATGAAAAAAGCCGCCAGGTTCGCTGGCGGCTTTCGGGAATGCGTCTGAAGCTTTCTTCAGGGTGAGCGCAGTCCTTCCTCCGCCAGTGGCTTCGGAAAGTAATACCAGTAAAAGCGGGTGGCGGCTGCGTTCATGGGATCTATTGATAGCACAGCTTTTGCGCAGTGCAAAATGTTTCATCCGCAACTGGGGACGCGGTTCAGCGAGGTGCGCACCAGCCATGCCTACGCGGCGGCAGCCACGCGAAGTTGCTCATTTACCATGCACTTCCACGTCCAGCAGCAGGCCCTCATGGATGTCGGCCCAGCGCTCCAGCACGCGGTCCAGCTCCTGCCTGGCTTCGTCCAGCTGCTCGGGGTTGAGCAGGGAACGCGCGGTGTAGAGGTCGGAAACCAACCGCCGCAGGGCCGATTCCGGGATGGCCACCGACGGCCCCTCCAGGCCCGGCAACTGCAACGCCGGGCTGTCGCCAAGAGGGCCGAACAGCGTGACCTGGAGCGTGCTCTGCATGATCGACTTCCCTGCGGATGGACATGGGCAATGCACTGTTTACCGTGTCTGGGTGACAGGCGCATGTGCCATCCATGCCGTGGGCTGCGCTATGCGAGCGCTCTTCGCGCCGCTACAACGCAGCCAGATCAGCCAGATGCTGGGCCATGTCGTCCACCGCGCCTACCGCATGGGTGGTGGTGAAGTAGTCGTGCCAGCCGGTGGCGGCGATGCCCGCCACCAGCGCGTCGGCCTCCTCGCGGCTGGCGCAGCACCAGACGGCATAGAACTGCTCACCACTGCCGTGCGGTACGTCCGTGGCAATGCGGCCCATCGCCAGCGGCGTGATGCGGGCTGGATCGAACTGCTGCATGCCCGCGCCAATACGGGCGAAGAAGGCATTCCGCTGCTCGGGCGGGAGTGCGGTCCAGGCTGGTGTGGCGGTGTAGAGCTCGATGAAGGTGTGCGACATGGTGGTTCGTCCTTGAGGTTTACGGGGTTGCGGGGTTGCCGGCCAGCGGCCGGCACTACCGGAACGAGCGCAATGCGCGTTTGCGGATGTAGGCGTTGGCGTCGCTGTGGCGCTCGTGCTGCCAACGCGTGCACAGCTCGCGCAGCCACTGCGGATGAGTCTTGCCGGCGTCATTGAGCCAGTTGCCGACCGAATCCTGCACATAGCGTTCCGGGTCGTCAGCCAGTGCTTCCAACATGGGTAACGCAAGTTCCGGATGCTGCTTGAACAGTGCGATATGCGTGGCCCAGACACCGCGTGGGCGCAGCGCTTCACAGGCGAAGCGGCGCAGGTACGGCGATGTTTCCTGTGTCCAGGGTTGCAGGTACTCAAGCGCCTGCATCGGCGCGGCAACGATGTCCGTGCGTAGCGCCAGCCACGCCCATTCGCGCACACCGAAGTGTGGGTCATCGGCCAGCGTGCGCATCTGCTGCAGCTTCTCTGCCAACGTTGCGCGGGCATCGCTGCCGACCAGATAGCAGGCCCAGCCACGCACGGTATCGGAGCTGTGATCCTGCCAGAACTCAGGCGCACCCTGCCCCGCCTCACGCAGCAGTTGCGCGGCCAGGGCCATGCGCAGCGTGATGCCCTTGCCTGAGGCATCCCGCATGCGTTGCAGCGCTTCCGGTGCAAGCGCAGGCGCCACCACCTGCAGCAACGCGGCGAAATCCACTGCCAGGCATTCGGCCAGATGGGTGGTGGCAACGCGACCGGTGTTGAGTTCATGCAGGCGTTGCGCCGCAATCGCCGGGCTCATGCTGCAGACTCTCGTCCAGCATCGGTGTGCTGCCAGACCTTGTGCAGCAACCGCGACAGCTGCTGCTGTTCATCGGTATCCAGACCATTGAACAGGCCACCGATCCACTGTGTGTGCTGGTCAAACAGTGTCTCGGCCAAGCGTTTTCCCCGTGCGGCCAATACGATCTGCAGGCGACGGCCATCCTCAGCATCGCTGCGACGCTGCAGCAGTTCTTCGCGCTGCAGGCCATCGAGCAGGCCGCTGATGGTGGCGCGGGTGACGCCTGCGCGTTCGGCCAGCTCGTGGGGCGACAACGTGCCACCGGCCCCATGCAGCAGGAACAGCACGATGAAGCGACCCTCACTGAGCCCGTGTGGCGCCAGCCGGGTGGCGCAATCGTGGTCGATGGACGACGACAACGAGAGCAGCTGGAAGCACAGGCGCAGCTGCGCGACGTTGGCGTGGCCGCGTCGCTGCGCCTCATCCATCAGGGCATGGTGCTTGGCTTCGATCATCTCGTGATGAGCATATGATTAGGCACCTAATCATATGCCATCCGCTTCGGCGTGGCTACCAGTCCATCACCTTCGCCGCCGGCCCGGGATGCGACGGGAACAATGGCAGTACCTCCTCGGCCAGCTCCTGCAGCACCTCGCCGGCAGGCCGCTCGGCGAACTGGATCCCCAGTGCGGCATGGTTGACGCCGGCCCGCTGCCAGGCCTGCAGCAGATCGATCAGACCCTTGCGGCCGGTGCGCAGGGTGAAGCCACCCCGCAGCGGCATGCGTGGATGATCCGGATCGTCCACCAGGTCGATCCATTCGTTGGTCATGTGCGGACGGAAGCCGCCGTCCGGAATCAGCGCGCGCCAGGCGCCGATCTTCGCGGCCAGCCGCTGCGGACCAGCGTTGTCATGGGTGGCCTCTGGGTAGGTCAGCCAGCCATCGGCATGCTGGCCGATCCATTCCAGTGGCTGGCGTGCGCCACCGGTGACGATCAGCGGAACGCGGCCACTGACCGTGGGCGGCAGCAACTGCACGCCCTGCTCGGCACCGGCATGTGTCATCCGCCCATCCGTGCCCGGTTGCAGCCAACGGCGCATCTCGTTCATTGCGGTGGCAAAACGCTCTCCGCGCGCCGCGTGCTCCAGTCCATAGGCCGGAAACTCCAGCGGTCGATCACCGGACGCCACACCCATCACCAGCCGCCCACCGGACAGCTGATCGATCGACGCCGCGGCCTTGGCCAGATCGATCGGATGGCGCAGTGGCAGCACCACGCTGCCGGTGGCCAGGGCCACGCGCTGTGTGCGCGCTGCCAGCCACGCAAGGTAGGTGAATGGATCGAACAGCTGCCCCGCATCGCCGAACAACGGATCGAACAGCGGTACGTCACGCACCCATACCGCAGCGAAGCCATGGCGGTCGATCTCCTCCACCCACCGCGCCTGGCCCTGCAGCACGGCCATGTCGCCCTGGTAGAAGCGCAGCGGCAGGTAGATGCCCAGGGTCAGCGCGTCGGCGCGGAACATGCGCTGGTAGCCCGGGTGCGTGGCAAAGACCGGCGCCGACGCGCCCGGCACTGCAATGGAATCGTTCATATGCGTCGCCTCCTTACGGTCCGGTGGCCGGCTCGGGCAGCTGCACGCCGCGCTGTACCGCAGGGCGTGCGGCAACCCGTGCGTACCACGCATCCAGATGGCGATGCCGCGACAAATCGATGTCGATGATGCGGGCGATGTGCAGCCAGCCGAAGTGGGCGATGTCGGCAATCGAGTAGTGATCGCCAGCCAACCACTCGCGTCCCTGCAGGCGCTGGTCGAGTACGCCGAACAGCTCGTCGCTCAGGCGGCGGTAGCGTTCGATTGCCGCGGAATCGGGCTGTTGTGCGAAATGCTCGAAGTGCACGCGCTGGCCGAGGATCGGGCCGACGCTGGCGGCATGGAACATCAGCCAGGTCAGCGTCTCCCAGCGCGCAACCGGTTCGGAAGGCAGCAACGCATTGCCCTGTTCGGCCAAATACATCAGGATCGCCGCCGACTCGAAGACAACGATGCCGCGCGCGCGATCTTCCAGCACGGGAATGCGGCCATGCGGGTTGAGCCGCAGGAAGTCGGGATGGCGATGTTCACCATCGGCGATGTGGACGTGGTGAAGGTGATAGGGAAGACCCAGTTCTTCCAGTGCGATGGTGGCCTTGAAGCCATTGGGAGAACTGTCGGAGTACAGGTGCAGCGAAGGTTCGTTCATGGGAATCCTGGACGGCAGGGAGCGACGGCATGCATCGGCCGTTGAAGGTGGCCGGGCGATGCGGGAACGGGCGCTGCAGCAGCCGTGCAGGCAGTCTAGGAAAGGCCTGCGTCGCGGGGAAACGATGTCTCCTGCACGGTGAGTTGAGCGGGGCTCAACGTGCGCGACGCGCGCGCGACAGGCTGCAGTGCGGTCGATATGCTGTCGCAGCGCGGCGCGTGCCGACGCGGTTACAGGAGAGTTGAGATGGGTGCGGTGCTGCCGCTGCTGGGCCTGCGGGCCTTCGTTGAAACTGGCCGACATGGCAGCCTGACCGCCGCCGCCGATGCGATGGGGGTGACACCTGGTGCAATCAGCCAGCAGCTTCGACAGCTGCAGGAGCGGCTGGGCGTGAGCCTGTTCGACCGCACCCGGCATGGCGTGGTGCTCAGTGCAGCCGGCGCGCGTGTGTATCCGGAGCTGCTGCAGGCCTTCGATCAGATCGCACAGAGCCTGCAGACACTCGAACGCTGGGAAACACGGTGCACGCTACGCATCAGCGCGGCACCGAGCTTCGCCGCACAGTGGTTGGCGCCGCGACTGGGCGGGTTCAGTGCGTTGCATCCGCAGGTGGACGTGCAGCTGGACTCGAGCGCGGCGTTGGTCGACCTGCGCCGCGAGGGGGTGGACATCGCGATCCGTCATGGACTGGGCCGCTACCCTGGCCTGCATGCCGAGCATCTTCTGGCGCCGGTACTGCTGCCGGTGGCCAGCCCTGCGCTGCTGGCCAGCGCGCCTGCCGTGGGTACGGTGCAGGATTGCCTGCAGTTGCCGCTGCTGCAGGACGCCGACCGCAGCGACTGGCGGCTGTGGTTCCAGGCACTGGATCTGCCCATCGATGAACGACTGGAGCGCGGCCCTGCGTTCGATGACGACCTGTTGCTGATCCGCGCGGCGGTGGCCGGGCAAGGCATCGCCCTGGTGCGCGACATCCACGCGGCCGAAGAACTCGCCAATGGCCGGCTGCAGGTGGTGATCGACCAGCCCTGGCCACAGGCCTTCGCCTACTACGCGGTGACGCGTGCGGACGGCGAGGCCAACGCGGCGATACCTGCTTTCATGACCTGGTTGCATGCAGCATTGATGACGCCGCAGGCAGCAGGCACACACACCCTGCAGGACGCAGGATAAGCCGCTCGGAAAGCGATGCCGTTGCAGCCGGCCACAAAAAAACCCCGCCTTGCGGCGGGGTTTTTCATTGCGGGGCGAACGTGGGGACTTAGAAGTCCATGCCGCCCATGCCACCCATGCCGCCCATGCCACCGGCGCCACCCATGGCCGGCTCGTCCTTCTTCGGAGCTTCGGCAACCATGGCTTCGGTGGTGATCATCAGGCCAGCGATCGAGGCCGCGTTCTGCAGCGCCGAACGGGTCACCTTGGTCGGGTCCAGGATGCCGAACTGCAGCATGTCGCCGAACTCGCCGGTGGCGGCGTTGTAGCCGAAGCTGCCGGTGCCTTCCTTGACCTTGTTGATGATGACCGACGGTTCTTCACCGGCGTTGGCCACGATTTCGCGCAGCGGGGCTTCCATCGCGCGCAGGGCGATCTGGATGCCGTGGTTCTGGTCTTCGTTGGCACCCTTCAGGCCGGCCAGTGCGGTGACCGCACGGACCAGGGCCACGCCGCCGCCCGGGACCACGCCTTCTTCAACGGCTGCACGGGTAGCGTGCAGGGCGTCGTCGACGCGATCCTTCTTTTCCTTCATCTCGATTTCGGTCGAAGCACCGACCTTGATCACGGCAACGCCACCGGCCAGCTTGGCCACGCGTTCCTGCAGCTTCTCGCGGTCGTAATCCGAGGAGGTGTCCTGGATCTGGGTCTTGATCTGGCCGACGCGTGCGTCGACGGCAGCCTTGTCACCCACGCCATCGATGATGGTGGTGTTTTCCTTGGAGACCTGCACCTTCTTGGCGCGGCCCAGGTCCTTGATGGTGGCCTTTTCCAGCGACAGGCCCACTTCTTCGGAGATCACGGTGCCGCCGGTCAGCACGGCCATGTCTTCCAGCATCGCCTTGCGACGGTCGCCGAAGCCCGGTGCCTTGACGGCCACGACCTTGACGATGCCACGGATGGTGTTGACCACCAGGGTCGCCAGCGCTTCGCCTTCGACTTCTTCGGCCACGATCAGCAGCGGCTTGCCGGCCTTGGCGACGCCTTCCAGCACCGGCAGCAGGTCACGGACGTTGGAGATCTTCTTGTCGTGCAGCAGGATGAACGGGTCATCCAGGTCAGCGGTCTGCGACTGCTGGTTGTTGATGAAGTACGGGGACAGGTAGCCGCGGTCGAACTGCATGCCCTTGACCACGTCCAGCTCGTTGTCCAGGCCCGAGCCTTCTTCAACGGTGATCACGCCTTCCTTGCCGACTTCCTTCATCGCGTCAGCGATGATCTGGCCGATCGACTCGTCCGAGTTGGCCGAGATGGTACCGACCTGGGCAATCGCCTTGTCGTCAGCCGTCGGCTTGGAGATGGTCTTCAGCTCGGCAACGGCGGCCACGACGGCCTTGTCGATACCACGCTTCAGGTCCATCGGGTTCATGCCGGCGGCAACAGCCTTGGCGCCTTCGCGGATCAGGGCCTGGGCCAGCACGGTGGCGGTGGTGGTGCCGTCGCCGGCATCGTCGTTGGTGCGCGAAGCAACTTCCTTCACCATCTGCGCGCCCATGTTCTCGAACTTGTCAGCCAGTTCGATTTCCTTGGCGACGGAGACGCCGTCCTTGGTGATGGTCGGGGCGCCGAAGCTCTTTTCCAGCACGACGTTGCGGCCCTTCGGGCCCAGGGTGGCCTTGACGGCATTGGCGAGAACGTTGACGCCGCGCACCATGCGCGAACGGGCGTCTTCACCGAAACGAATATCCTTGGCAGCCATTGCATTTACCTCATTGGTAGCGCCGGACGATGCCCGGCGGCTGGGAGTTTGGGATCAGGTTGAAACAGGTCGCGCCGAGGCTCAGCCGATGACGGCGAGCACGTCGTCTTCGCGCAGGACCTTGTATTCGACGCCTTCGCTCTTGTACGAGCTGCCGGCGTACTGGCCATAGATGACCTTGTCGCCGACCTTCAGCGACGGCGCGCGCACGTTGCCGTTGTCCAGCGGCTTGCCCGGGCCGACGGCCACGACCTCACCCTTGGTGGACTTTTCCTTGGCCGAGTCGGGGATGACGATGCCACCGGCGGAGATTTCGTCGGCTTCGATCGGCTTGACCACAACGCGGTCGTGCAGCGGCTTGATGCTCATAGGAGACCTCTTAAGTGATTGATTGGTCTAAAAAAGTCCGGCGATGTTAGCACTCACCCCAGGCGAGTGCCAGAACCGCACGTGAAGAAACCCGACAACGTCGGGAGCAGGGCAGAGATGGAGCCGCGCCGCCCCCTTTCAAGGGCGGAATGAAAAAATTTTTTCCACCCGCGCGCCTCGGCCACGGCGTCGGTCCTGGACAATTTCGGTGACAAGCGTCGCACTGTCAGATATCTGACGTTCATTTACGACAAAGTGTCACTGGATCGGCCTTAGGCTCGGTCAGGCATTCCCAATCACAAGGAGTAGTCGATGCGATTGCTGTCCCCGCTTGCCGCCGCCTGCCTGCTGGCACTGGCCGCGGCGCCGGCCCAGGCCGAGGTCTTCATCAATGAACTGCACTACGACGACAGCACCGCCGCCGGTGACGTCGGCGAAGTCATCGAAGTGGTCGCTACCGCAGGTGAAGACCTGTCCGGCTACCGCCTCTACCTCTACAACGGCAGCAATCCTTCGGCCGCCACGGTCTACGCCAACAACCCGGTCCCGGCCGGCACCGCCGCCGGTTGCGGCAGCGCCAGCATCGCCGTGGTCAACTACCCGACCAACGGCATCCAGAACGGCCCGAACGACGGCATCGCCCTGGTCGACGCCAGCGGCAAGGTGGTCCAGTTCCTCAGCTACGAGGGCGCCATCACCGCCTCCGGTGGCCCTGCCGCCGGCATGACCAGCCAGAACATTCCGGTGGCCGAGACCAACAGCACGGCCCCCGGCACCTCGCTGCAGCTGACCGGCAGCGGCAGCCAGTACGCCCACTTCACCTGGGCCGAGTCGGCCAGGCAGACCTTCGGCAGCTGCAACAACGGCCAGACCTTCAGCGGCGGCGGCACCCCGGGCCCGAACACGCCGCCGTCGGTGTCCACCACCACCCCGGCGCAGGGCAGCAGCACCTTCCCGGCCGCGGCCGATCTGGAAGTGGTGTTCAGCGAGACGGTGAACCTGGCCAGCGGCGCGTTCGCGCTGAGCTGCGGTACCTCCGGCATCGTGCCGCTGACCTACCCGGCCAGCGGCCGCAGCGTGAAGCTGTCCACCAACACCGCGCTGGTGGCCGGTGAAGCCTGCCGCTTCGACATCCGCGCCGCGCGCATCACCGACCTGCAGGGGGCGCACCCCGCCGCCGACAGCCGCATCGCCTTCACCGTGGCCAGCACCGGCGGCAATCCGGACCCGGGCAACCCGGGCGTGCCGGCCGGTTACTACTCCAAGGTCAATACCAGCAGCCCCAGCCAGCTGCGCTGCTCGCTGCACGCCACCATCAAGGGCCACACCGCCTACCCGTACAGCGGCTCGGGCACCAGCACCTGGACCATCCTGGAAATCGCCGACGAGGATCCGAACAACAGCGGCAGGATCCTGGATGCGTACCGCAACCGCAGCTACGCCAAGGTGACCGACCGCGCCGGCAGCGGCGGCGGCCTGAAGTACAACCGCGAGCACACCTGGCCGAACTCGCTGGGCTTTGCCAGCACCACCGGCGACAAGGGCCTGCCGTACGCGCCGTACACCGACACCCACATGCTGTACCTGACCGACGCGCAGTGGAACGCCGACCGTGGCAACAAGCCGTTCGGCAAGTGCGACGCCAACTGCGGCGAACGCGCCACCGAGGCCAACAACGGCCAGGGCGGCGGCAGCGGCGGCTACCCGGGCAACTCCAACTGGGTGCGCACGCCGGACGGCAACACCGGCACCTTCGAGGTGTGGGGCAAGCGCAAGGGCGACATGGCACGTGCGGTGATGTACATGGCGATCCGCTACGAGGGCGGCAAGGATGCGGCCACCGGCCAGTCCGAGCCGGACCTGGAGCTGACCGACGACCGCAGCAGGATCGTCAAGACCAGCAGTTCGCCGGCCTACATGGGCCTGCTCTCGACGCTGATCGACTGGCACCTGTCCGATCCGCCGGATGATGCCGAGCGTGCCCGCAACGACGTGATCTACAGCTTCCAGGGCAACCGCAACCCGTTCATCGACCACCCCGAGTGGGCGACCCCGGGCCTGTTCACCTCGGCCAAGCCGGCCTCCTGCCAGCTGGCCAACTGACCGCGCAACGCAGCGGTCCACTGCCGCCGCCGGGCCCTGACCCGGCGGCGGCCCTATACTCGACGGTCATGTCGACCGTCGATCCCGTCCTGCTGCTGTTGACCACCTGCCCGGACCGGGCCAGTGCCGAGCGCATCGCGCACGCGCTGGTCGGCGAGCGCCTGGCCGCGTGCGTGACCCGCCTCGATGGCGCGCAGTCCACCTACCGCTGGCAGGGCGAGGTGACCACCGACGCCGAACTGCAGCTGCTGGTGAAAACCACCGCGAGCCGCGTCGATGACGCGATTGCCCGGATCGTCGCACTGCATCCGTATGAACTCCCGGAGTGCATTGCGGTCGAAACCCGGGCCGGCCTGCCGGCGTATCTGGACTGGATCCGGGCACAGACCCGGGAGGACACTGATTGAAGACTCTGTTTGCGCGCGGCGCCGCCTTGTGCGCCCTGTTGTGGCTCTCGCTGCCGGCCTTCGCGCTGGATGAGAAGGACCTGCTGCCGGTGGACCAGGCGTTCGCGCTGACCGCCAGCGCCCCCGAACGGGGCCAGGTGCAACTGCAGTTCAAGATCGCACCGGGCTATTACCTGTATCGCCACCGCACCAGCGTCAAGGCCGACCCGGCCTTCAATGCCGGCGCGCTGCAGATGCCCAAGGGCGACAAGCACCACGACGATTTCTTCGGCGAAGTCGAAACCTATCGCGAACGCCTGCAGGCCACCCTGCCCGGCACGCCGACCGACGCCGCCGGCACCATCAGCCTGGAAGTGCGTTACCAGGGCTGCGCCGATGCCGGTGTCTGCTACCCGCCGCAGAAGCGCGTGGTGCAGGTCACGCTGCCGGGCGCCGGTGCGGCGGCCGCGGTGCCTGCCGCGCGTGCCGGTGCGGCAAGCCCGTTCAACAACCCGCTGGCCGGTGCCGGCAACAGCGGTGGCCTGCGCCTGCCGGGCGCGGCCAGCAACAGCCAGGCGCTGCCGCTGCCGTCGGAGCAGGCGTTCGGCTTCGACGCCATCGCCAGCGACGGCAATACCCTGCTGCTGCGCTTCAGCCCGGCACCGGGCTACTACCTGTATCGCGACCGCACATCGGTGAAGCTGGACGGCAGCACCGGGGTGCTGGCCGACAAGCTGCGCTGGCCTGCCGCACAGTCGCATCGCGACGAACACTTCGGCGATGTCTCGGTGTACTTCAACCAGGTGGAAGTGCCGCTGCCGCTGCGCCGCTCCATCGCCGATGCGGTCGACAGCACTCTGGTGGTGACCTTCCAGGGTTGCCAGACCGATGGCATCTGCTACCCGCCGATGACCCGCCGGGTGAAGCTGTCCATTCCGGCCGGCAAGGTCAGCAGCAGTGCCGACCAGGCGCCACCGCGCAATGAGGTGATCAGCCCGCTGCCCGCTGCCAACGGCGCACCACGCGAAGCCGCCAACGGCGCACCGCTGCGCCTGCTGCCAACCGTGCCCAATACGGATGCCACGACCCCTGCTGCAGGTGACGGCACCGCCAGCAGTGAGTTCGCCGCCGATGCACAGGGTGACAACGCGCTGCGCACGCGACCGCCGGTGACCACGCCGAATCCGGACCGTTCGTTCGTATGGGTCCTGCTGCTGGCGTTGGCCGGTGGCCTGGTACTGAACCTGATGCCCTGCGTGCTGCCGATCCTGTCGCTGAAGGTCCTGAGCCTGGCGCAGAGTGGCGAAAGCCCGCAGCGCGCGCGCAGCCATGCCCTCTGGTACACGCTGGGCGTCTTGGTCGCGTTCGCGGTGATCGGTGCGTTGATGGTTGGCCTGCGCGCGATCGGCAACGCCGTCGGCATCGGCTTCCAGCTGCAGCACCCGGGCGTGGTGGCGGCGCTGGCCTACATCATGTTCGCGGTGGGCCTGAGCCTGTCCGGCGTGTTCACACTGGGCGGCGGCATCGGCAACCTCGGCCAGTCGCTGGCCAGCCGCAGTGGCCCGGCCGGTGATTTCTTCACCGGTGCGCTGGCCTGCGTGGTCGGCAGTGCCTGCGTCGGCCCGTTCATGGGCGGCGCGATTGCCTACGCGTTCATTGCCCCGCCGCTGAAGGCGATGACCGTGTTCCTGTTCCTCGGCCTGGGCCTGGCCCTGCCGTTCCTGCTGATCGGCTTCGTGCCGGCGCTGGCGCGCCGCCTGCCCAAGCCGGGCCCGTGGATGGAAACGCTCAAGCACGTGCTGGCCTTCCCGATGTATGCCACCGTGCTGTGGCTGCTGTGGGTGCTGGGCAAGCAGCGCGGCGTGGACGGCATGGCGCTGGTGCTGGGTGGCCTGCTGCTGCTGGCCTTCGGTCTGTGGCTGTTTGAACGCAACCGCTGGACCGGCTCGCGCGCCGTCACCCTGCTCGGCGTGCTGCTGGCGATCGGTGCACTGGTTCCGGCCTGGGGCGTGACCCAGCTGGCAGCGCCGGCGCGTGCCGCACAGGCAGCCACTGACAACGTGGTCGAATACTCGCCGCAGCTGCTGGATCGCCTGCGCGCCGACAACCGCGTGGTGTTCGTGAACATGACCGCCGACTGGTGCGTGAGCTGCAAGGCCAACGAGCGCGCCGTGCTGTCGCGCCCAGAGTTCAAGGAACTGCTCAAGCGCACCAACGCGGTGTACATGCGCGGTGACTACACCAACGTCGATCCGCAGATCACCACGTTCCTGGAAGAGCACAAGGCCGTGGGCGTGCCGCTGTACGTGGTGTACGGCCCCGGCGCACCGCCGACCGTGCTGCCGACCCTGCTGACCCAGGCGGTGGTCGAGGAAGCGCTGCTGCGCACCGCACGATGAAATGGCAACGGCCAGCGCTGCTGTGGACAGCGGTGCTGGCCGCCGGCCTCGGCCTGTGGGCCGGGCATCAATTGGCTCCCGCGCCGGCTGCGCCTGAGGCCATGCCAGCGGCGCCTGCGGTGGCGGCGGTGGCACCCGCCCTGCAGGTCGGCGACAGCCTGCCCGCGCTGTCGCTGCCCGATCTTGAAGGCCGACCGCTGGACCTGCGCCAGCACGCTACCGGCCGCCCGCTGTTGATCAATGTCTGGGCCAGCTGGTGCGCGCCCTGCGTTGAAGAAATGCCTGAACTGGCGCGCTTTGCCCACACCCAGGGCGACAACCGTGTGCAGGTTCTTGGCCTGGCGCTGGATACGCCGGAAGACGTGCGCGGTTTCCTGCAGCGGGTACCGGTGGATTACCCGATCGTGATCGAGACACCCGGGCCACGCGATGCCAGCGTGCAGCTGGGCAATACGCAGGGCCTGCTGCCCTACAGCGTGCTGTTCGATGCACAGGGCCGGCTGGTGAAGGCGAAGCTGGGGCCGTTCGCCCACGGCGAGATCGACAGCTGGGTGAAGTGAGGGTGTTTTTTGCAGGGCTTGCAGCCCTGCACCTGCTCAATGCAACGGCAACGGCAACGGCAACGGCAACAGCCAAAGCCAAAGCGGGCATTCCGTGGGATGGCGGGACGGTATCGGAGTGCGGGGACGCTGCAAGTACATCCCTGTAAGCTTGGCAGCCGCATCCATGCGGCTGACACCCCGCACTCCGACACCGCCCCACCTCTGACAGATCTTCGCGGCTGTTGGTAGGTGTCGACCTTGGTCGACACATCTGTCAGATATCGAATGAAATTCCGGGGTCAGATCCGTTTTACTGCGGAAAACGGATCTGACCCCAAAAGTATTTCCGACAGATCGCAGGAAACTGTCGAAGGCGGGGTGGGTCCGGTTGAGGGGGCGTGAGCGCCATGGATGGCGCGACCGAGGCTACATGGACGTATTCACGCCGTCCCCCGCAACCGGACCCACCCCGCCTCCTCACAGGAAACCCGCTGTTGCTTCGGCTGTTGCTTCGGCTGTTGCTTCTGAGGTTGCCGGCCAGCGGCCGGCACTACCGCGGGTGCCGGGCGGCGCCCGGCCGATATCCCCTGCTTGACCACAGCCGGGGCGCCACGGAGAATTCCGCGACTAATTCTCATTTGCTGTTGCGCAGGATACGGGCGGCAGCCCTCCAGGCCCTCCTCCTTCGATGTTCAAGAACGTCCTGTTCCAACTGCACTGGCTGCTGGGCATCACCGCCGGTGCCGTGCTGGCCGTGATGGGCCTCAGCGGCGCCGTGCTGTCCTTCGAGGATGAACTGCTGCGCGCGGCCAATCCCGGCTTCGCCGAGATCGCCGAGCACCATGCCGACGGCCAGCTTCCGCTTGAACTCAGCGAACTGGTGCCGCTGCTGCAGGCCGGCAGTGATCGCCCCCTGCAACGCCTGCGCGTGGATGCCACCGGGCAACGGCCCTCGGTGGCGCGCTTCGCTGGCGGCAAGGAACACTGGGTCTACTTCGATCCGTACACCGGCGAGCGCTTCAGCGCCCTGCGCGGGCAGGCGTTCTTCGATTTCGTCGAGGATCTGCATCGCCACCTCGCCGCCGGCGAACGCGGCAAATGGATCACCGGCAGTTGTGCCATCGCGCTGCTGTTCTTCACCCTGTCCGGGCTCTACCTGCGCTGGCCGCGGCGCTGGTGGCACTGGCGCAGCTGGCTGGCGGTGGAATGGAAACGCCGCGGCCGTGGCTTCCTGTGGAGCCTGCACTCGGTGGTCGGCACCTGGGTGCTGTTGATCTACCTGATGAGTGCGCTGACCGGCCTGTGGTGGTCGTTCGACTGGTATCGCAGTGCCGCCAACACCCTGCTGGGCGTCGCACCGGCCGCCAAGCACAAGGTCGCCACCGACGCCGCCCTGAACCTGGAACGCATCGAAGCCACGCTGTACGCACTGCCCGGCGTGCGCACCGGCTACATCGACCTGCGCCTGCCGGAGAAGCCGGGGCAGGCACTGAACGTGCGGGTGATGGCCGGTGATCCGTCGCAGCGCGGCGGCCAGCATGACCGCGCGCATGATCTGCTGCAGCTGGACCCAGGCACGGGGGCCACGCTCGATGCCCGCCCCTATGCGCGCCAGGGCGCCGGCGCGCAGCTGGCCACCAGCGTGTTCGCGCTGCACTCGGGCAGCTACTTCGGCGTGCCCGGGCGCGTGGTGGTGATGCTCAGCAGCCTGGGCATGAGCCTGTTCTTCATCACCGGCTGGATGCTCTACCTGGACCGCCGCCGCAGCCAGCGCGCCGCGCGTGACCTGCGCCAGTCGCTGCCAGCAACGCCTGCCGATGGCGGTGGTACGCCGTGGCTGGTGGTGCATGCCAGCCAGAGTGGACTGGGAGAACAACTGGCATGGCGCGCCGCCGCGCAGCTGCAGGCGTCCGGTCATGCGGTGCAGGTGCTGCCACTGGCCCGCGTCGATGCCGCGCAGCTGGCACGCACCGCGCAGGTGCTGTGGGTACTGAGCACCTTCGGCGACGGCGAGCCACCGGATGCGGCGCGAGGCGCTGCACGACGGCTGATGGCACAGACACTCGACCTGTCAGGCCTGCAGTTTGGATTGCTGGCGCTGGGTGACCGACAGTACCCGCACTACTGCGGCTTCGGTCGCCAGGTTGATGGCTGGCTGCTCGGCAACGGCGCGCGCCCGTTGTTCGACCGCATCGAAGTCGATGCCGCCTCGGTAGCGGCCTTGCGCCAATGGCAGCTGCAGCTGGGCGCGCTGACCGGCATCGTCACCGATGACAGCGTACTGCCAGCGGCCACGCAGATGCATGAGTGGCGGCTGCTCGGCCGCGACCGGCTCAATCCGGGCAGCATCGGTGGTGCCATCTGGCGCATCCGTCTTGCGCCACCGGCCGACGTGCAGTGGCAGGCGGGCGACATCCTGCATATCGCGCCCCGGCACAACGCACGGCACGCCAGCGCCGTGTTGAAGGCACATGGGTTGGATCCGCTGCAGCCGCTGCTGGTGGACGGCCACCCACGCACCCTGCTGGCGCTGGCCAGTGAACGCGAGCTGCCCGAGGCCGACGCCGCGCTGGCGGTGCAGGATGCATGCCTGTGGCTGTCCGGATTGCCAACGCTGCCCGGACGCGAATACTCCATCGCCTCCTCCACGAGTGATGAAGTGGTGGAACTGGTGGTGCGCCTGGTGCATGACCTGTCGGGTCGAGCCGGGCTGGGCTCGGGCTGGCTGGCGCTGCATGCCCCGGTCGGTGCCAGCATCGTGGCCCGTGTGCATCGCAACCCCGGTTTCCATCGCATTGGCGGTGTGCCGATGGTGCTGGTCGGCAATGGCACCGGCATCGCGGGTCTGCGCAGCCTGTTGCGCGAAGCTGCCCACACAGGCGAGCACGGGCACTGGCTGCTGTTCGGTGAGCGCCAGCGCGCGCACGACTTCCTGTTCGCCGACGAGATCGAAGCGTGGCAGGCCGATGGCCATCTCGCGCGGGTGGACCTGGCGTTCTCGCGCGATGGCGAAGGTGGTTACGTGCAGGATTGCCTGCATGCCGCCACCGATGCGCTGCGCGAATGGATGCAGCGTGGTGCGGTGATTCATGTCTGCGGCTCGCTGCAGGGCATGGCCGAAGGCGTGGACCAGGTGCTGCGCGCTGCGCTGGGCGATGAGGTTGTGGAAACGCTGCTGGAGACCGGGCGCTACCGGCGCGACGTGTACTGAGCCACAAGGGTAGTGCCGACCGCTGGCCGGCAGGATCATCGACGGTGCCGGCCAGCGACCGGCACTACCGGAGCGGGATCAGGCCGCAGCGCGCGCCTGTGGCATCGACTGCAGACGGAACGCGCCCACGGCTTCTGCCAGGGCATGCACCTGCGCCTGCATCTGCGCGGTCGAGGCCCCCGCCTCTTCCACCAGACTGGCGTTGCGCTGTGTACTGGCCTCCATCTGCACGATGGTCTGGTTCACCTGGGCGATGCCGGCATGCTGGTCCTGCGACGCGCTGCGGATCCCGGCCAGCAGATCCGCCAGCTGCTGCACGCTGCCGACAATCTCGCCCATCGTGGTGCCGGCCTGTTCGGCCTGCTGGTTGCCCTGGCCCACACGCGCCACCGAATCCTCGATCAATCCCTTGATCTGCTTGGCCGCCTCCGCGCTGCGCTGAGCCAGCAGGCGCACTTCGGCAGCCACGACGGCGAAGCTGCGGCCCTGCTCTCCAGCGCGCGCCGCTTCCACTGCTGCGTTGAGCGCGAGGATGTTGGTCTGGAAGGCGATGCCATCAATCAGCTGGGTGATGTCACCGATCCGCCGTGAGGCTTCGCTGATGCCATGCATGGTTGCCACCACCTGGCCGACCGCCTC
The DNA here is from genome assembly GCF_047500745.2 of Stenotrophomonas sp. FR024. NCBI lineage: Bacteria > Pseudomonadati > Pseudomonadota > Gammaproteobacteria > Lysobacterales > Lysobacteraceae > Stenotrophomonas > Stenotrophomonas sp. FR024. Next base: position 138,133 of record NZ_JAXAXM020000003.1, on the reverse strand, counting down.
GCCGCCGCGCTGGGCCACTGCCGCCGCGCCCTTGACCAGCGCATCCGCACGGCCCGCGGCATCGGCATTGCGGCCAACAGTGTCGGTCAGCTCGTGCATCGACGCTGCCGTCTCTTCCAGATTGACCGCCTGCTGCTCGGTGCGCTGCGACAGATCATGGTGACCGGCAACGATCTCGCCGACACCGGTATCGAGGCTGGACGTGGCCTGCTGGATGCGGGTGACGATGCGGCCCAGTTGCGCGACGGTGGCGTTGGCATCATCGCGCATGCGCGCGAACACGCCCTGCAGTTCACCTTCCATGCGCACGCTGAGGTCACCGCGGGCCAGCGCGGCCAGAAGCGCCTGCAGATCGCCAAGGTTGGTCTCGAAGGTGGTCAACAGGCGATTGATGCTGGTCGACAGCGTACGCACAAAGCCCTGCTTCCCCTCCAGCGCGATGCGCCCGTGCAGGTCACCGTGCGCGGCCGCGTCGACCAGGGCTGCCACTTCGGTTTCCAGCAGGGTTTCCAGCGCGCGACTGCGCCATTCCACCGCCACGCCGAGGAAATGCCCCTCGTCGACAATGGGATTGGCGATCAGCTGATAGCGCACACCGCAATGGCCGATCTCGCGTTCTTCGCGTTGTCGCACGCCGGCCAGGCTTACCAGTGCCGGATGCAGGCGCACCGCATCGCTCCCCACCAGATCTTCAACCTGGAGTTCAAGCTGCTCCAGCAGCGCCGGATTGGCGTACGCCACCAGGCCTTCGGCATCGACCACCATCAGCCCGGTCTGCGCACTGTCCAGCGCCTGGCGCACGCGGGTGTTGCCGCGCGCCACAGCACGTTCGGTCTCGATGCGCGCGCGCAGGCGCTGCTGCATGTCGACCAGGCGTCGGGCCAGCTGGCCGATCTCATCGTTGGCGTTGTAGACGCGCAGAGTGGTGTCGAGGCGGTCGTCGGCGATGTCGCTGGCGAAACGCAGGGTGTCCTGGATCGGCTGGCGCACCGCACGCAGCACCAGCACCAGGCTGGTGATCAGCACGCCGGCCACCAGCAGCAGGGTCAGTGCGAACAGCACGCTCATCGTGCGCGCGCCGACCTGCTGGCGCGCCTGCGCCTTGGCCAGCGCTGCCACCTGCGCCTGCTGGAAAGCGGCAAGCGCCGGCGCTACGCCCGCGGCGGTATCCAGCAGCGACTGCGCTTCCACATCCAGGCCGACGCGGGCAGCGGTATACCCCAGCAGGGCGCCTTGATAGCCCTCCATCCCGCTGCGCAGGGCGTCCTGCGCATCCGCGGGCAGGCCCGCCAGCGCGAGGTCGAACGGCAGCTTTTCCTCGCTGGCGCGGTCGGCGTGGGTGGAATCACCGTCGAGCAGCAGCAGGGCCTCCTGCCTTCGCATCTTCTGCAGGGACAGCGCCAGCGACGGCCGCTGCAGCGCATCCACCTGTGCCTGCAGGGTTTCGGCGGCCTGCTGCAGCTGTGCAGCGAGGCCGGCCTCACCGCGGCCCATCTCGTCGACCCGTTCAAACAGGGCGGCGACACCCTGCGAGAACGCGTCGGCCGATTCGGTCAGCACCTGCAGCGCCTTGCGTCGGCCGGCGTCCATCGGCATCGCGCGAAGCGCCTGCAGGTCAGCCTGCAGGGCCTTCTGTGCTGCCAGCAACTGGCTGCGGTCAGCATCATCGAAACTGCGTGCATACTGGGTCTGCAGGCGGCGCGCTTCGGCCACCCGCGTGGACAGGCTGGCAGCCAGATCGCTGCCGCGCTGGTAGCTGGCCTGGCTGCGCGCGGCCAGGGCGTTGGCATGGCCAGTCCAGGCGTAGACAGCGGCGATCGCCACCAGCCCCAGGCCACAGACCCACAGGGTCGCCTTGAGCTTGTTGGCCACGCTGAGCCGGTGTGGTTGCAGCCACAGCAGCAGGCCGGGGGACGCCGAGCGCAACGTGGCAAGACGCGTGCGCAGGGACCGGAGGTGGGGGACAACGGCCGACATGACAGACTCCAGGCGGAAGGACGCACCTGTATCGGCCGGATTCAGGTCAACTTTAGGCCTTTTTTCGTCTGCGTCCCCCGTCACTGGCGGACGCGGTCTTTGTACCGGGTGCAGGCGACGGGGGCATGACACGGCCGCCGTGCTTGACCTCAACCCCGGTTGGGGGAGCACAGTGGACCTCCCTTCCCCGCCCGGTGCCCCCATGACGAGGCTCGATGTCCCCCGCTACCTGCAGCGCCTGCAGCTGGATGCGCCGCCACCACGGACCCTGGCCGGCCTGACCCTGCTGCAGCAGCGCCACAACGCACTGCTGCCCTTCGAAACCCTCAGCTGCCTGCTGCGCGATGCGGTGCCGATCGACCTGGACAGCGTGCAGCGCAAGCTGCTTGACGAGTGCCGCGGTGGCTACTGCTTCGAGCTCAATGGTGGGTTGCTGGCGCTGCTGCAGGCCTTGGGCTTCGATGCCCAGCCATTGAGCGCGCGCGTACTGCTGGCCGCCCAGGACGGCGAACTGACCGCGCGTACCCATCTGCTGCTGCGCGTGCAGGTGGACGGCGATGACTGGCTGGTGGATGCCGGTTTTGGCAGCCTGACCCCGACCGTACCGCTGCGCCTGCATGACCCGCAGCCGCAGGCCACCCCGCACGAACGCTATCTGTTGCAGCGGTTGGGAGACGGCGGTGATTTCATGCTGTCGGCCGAATCCAGCGACGGCTGGCGGGTGATGTACCGCTTCGATCTGCAGGCGCCGGCGCCGATCGACAACGTGGTGGGCAACTGGTACGTATGTACCCATCCCGATTCCAGTTTCCCCGGCCAGTTGCGCGCGTCGCTGACCGGGCCGGACTGGCGCCGCACCATCGGCAGCGGCAACTACACCGAGTACCGCCCCGGACAGGCACCGGACAAGCGCCCGCTGCATGATGTGGGTGATGTGCGCGACGTGCTGGAGCAGCGCTTCGGCATCCAGCTTCCGGACGACCCGCGGCTGGACCCAGCCATCAATGACTGGCTGCAGCGCTCACGCGCCGCGACGCTGTAGAGTCGAGCTTGCTCGACTGATGCATCTACGGCGACGTCAAAATCAGTCGAGCAAGCTCGACTCTACAGATGCGCGCACCGCAGCGTTGACGTTATGGCGCTGTGCGCGCCTGCAATGCGATACGGTTGCCTTCGCTGTCGCGGATCTCGGCCACGCGCCAATCGCCGGCATCGGCCGGGCCGAAGCGCAGCTCGGCTCCGGCCTGCAGCGCACGGTCGAGGCTGGCATCCAGGTCATCGACGCCGATGTAGATGCGCGCGCCCTGCTCGGAAGGCAGATAGTCCGCGCCGTGCACGAGCGCAATGCTGGCACCGGCGGCCTCATCGGAAAACGGTAGATAGGCCATCCGGCAGTCGTGCAGCACGATGGGTTCGTCCACCGCAACCTGCAGCCATCGCTGGTAGAACGTGATGGCCCGGTCCAGGTCACTGGCCGGGATTTCCACATGCAGGATCGGGTTCACTGACATTCCTTGCCACGTCCACTCAGATGATGCGCAGGGTAATCGCCTTCAGCACTGCACGGGTGCGATCGCGGGTGCCCAGCTTGTCGAGTATGGCGGACACGTAGTTCTTCACCGTGCCCTCGGCCAGGAACAGGCTGCGCGCGATCTCCTTGTTGCTGTAGCCCCCGGCCAGCAGGCGCAGGATTGCCACTTCACGTTCGCCGAAGGTATCGGTGGGCGGCGCTTCATCGTGGAAGCGGTAACGCGCGCGCACCGGATCGGTACTGACCGGCAGCAGCAGGGTCTCGCCAGCGGCAACGCGTTCGATGGCCTCGCGCAGGTCGGCCGGCGCGGCATCCTTGAGCAGGAAGCCCTGTGCGCCGGCCTCGCTGGCGCGCAGCAGCAGATCACTTTCATCGAAGGTGGTCAGCAGCAGCCACGGCGTGGCATCGCCGCGCGCGCGCAGCTGGCGCAGTGCCTCGATCCCATCCAGCCCTGGCATGCGGATGTCACTGAGCACCACGTCCACGCGCTGCGTATCCAGCGCATCCAGCAGGGCCTGGCCATCCTCGGCCTCCAGCACCACGTCCACCCCCAGGCCCTGCAGCAGCGCACGCAGGCCTGCACGCACCAATGCCTGGTCGTCGGCCAGCGCTACGCGGATTGCGGCCGGGCTCATGCCGGCAACCGCGCGGTCAGATGCATGCCGCCCTGCGCGGTTCGGGCCAACTCCAGCCGCCCCTGTACGGCCGCCAGGCGCTCGCGCATGCCGGCGATGCCATTGCCCTCGCGGATGCGTTCGGCGCGCTGGCCATCATCGCGGATATCGATACGCAACTGGGATTCCTCTTCACTGATCGTCAACCACACGGTGTCTGCATTGCCGTGCCGGGCGGCATTGGTCAGGGCCTCCTGTACCAGCCGCAGCACGGTCTCGGCCATCAACGGGTCAGCCACGCGCACCCCGTCGCCGATCTGCAGCTGCAGCTTCGGTCGTGGGAAGGGTGCGGCCAGCGCATGCAGCGCGGTGGCCAGATCGAGGCCGCGATCATCGCGCATCGACTGCACCACCTGGCGGATGTCGGCCAGCAACTCGCCGGACAACTGTTCGGCCAGCACCAGCCCTTCGCGGCCGGCCAGCGCAGGGTCTGCGGCCAGGGCGCGCAGGTTGAGCCGCATCGCGGTGAGCTTGTGCCCGGCCACATCGTGCAGCTCGCGCGCCAGGCGCAGGCGCTCGGCATCGCGTGCGCTGTCGGCCAGCAGCGCGCGGGTGGCCAGCAGGTCGGCGTTGACCCGGGCCAGGTCGTCGCGGGCCAGCGCCGTGCTGCGGGCATAGTGCGCGGTCAGCGCGGCGAAGGCCTGGAAACCGCCATACAGCAACACCACCAGCAGCGGCTGGCTGAAGCCGCTGTGGCGGAGCACGGCATACACCGCCAGGTTGGCCAGCAGCGCAACGCCCAGCACGAAGCGCGGCGGCCAGTGTTCGGCCAGCTGTGCAACCAGCACCACCAGCAGCACCGGGGCGGTACCGGTACGCGGCTGCAGCGCAACCAGCACAACCGCCAGCAGCGCCTGCAACACCGCAGCAGCGGCGCGCACGCGGGATGGCATCGACGCCCAGCCGTGCACCACGAACAGCAGCAGGAACACAGCAAGCAACAGCAGGCTCAGCCCGGCGCCACTGCGCTGCACTGCGAACGACAGGCCGACCACCAGCACGGTGATCAGGCCGGCAAGGCTGAGCGGACGCAACAGATGGCGGAACAGGCTGGGCATGGCCAGATGCTGACGGCCGCGCACGCCGGCGGCAATGGGTCCGGCGCAGAAAGTGACTTCTGGCACGTCGAATCGATGACCACTGGCCCTGAACCCGGTGCAGCGCCCCACGCAGACTGGCTCCACACCGCCACACACACTTCCGGAGCCACTGCCATGATCCGCACCGCCCTGCTCAGCACCGCACTGACTGCCCTGGCCCTGGCCGGCAGTGCCCACGCCGCCGACCTGGCCGTGACCGTGCACGACGTCCGCGCGCAGACCGGCACCCTGCGCGTTGCGTTGGTCGGCAACGCCGCCGCCTGGGACGGCAAGGCCAAGCCCGTGCAGGCCCAGCAGGCGGCGCCCAGCGGCGACAGCGCCCACTTCACGTTCAAGGGCGTGCCGGCCGGCAGCTATGCCGTGCTGCTCACCCACGACGAGAACGACAACGGCAAGCTCGACACCAACCTGGTCGGGATGCCGGTGGAAGGCTACGGCTTCAGCAACAACCCGCAGGTGATGCGCAAGCCGACCTTCGACGAGGCGCGCGTCGACGTGCCGGCCGCCGGCACCGCCATCGACATCACCCTGCGCTGATTCCGCATCCATACCCGAGGCCACCATGGACCGTCGCCGCTTCCTTCGTACCCTGCTCAGCAGCAGTGCCTGTCTGGCCCTGGGCGCCACCGCGCTGCGCAGCGCTCCCGCCTTCGCCGGCGACCCGGCGCGGTTCGCGCAGGGCATGCAGGAACACCCGTGGCTGCTTGGCTGGCGCAGCGTCGGCAGCGAAAGCCTCGGCCCGGCCACCGTGCAACTGCAGGGAAAACTGCCAGCGGGCCTGGCCGGTACGCTGTACCGCAACGGCCCGGCGTGGACCGAGCGCGATGGCTTCCGCTATGACCACTGGTTCGACGGCGACGGCATGGTGCATGGCTGGCGCTTCAATGGTGATGGCAGCCTGACCCATCACGGGCGCATGGTCGCCACGCCGAAATTCACTCGTGAACAGAAGGCCGGCCGCTTCCAGTATCCGGCTGCCGGCACCAGCGTTCCCGGTGCGCTGGCAGTTCGAAACAACGACGATGCCAACGTGGCCAATACCTCGGTAACCATGATCAATGGCCGCCTGTTCGCGCTGTGCGAGTCCGGCTCGGCATTCGAAGTAGACCCCGATTCCCTGCAGACGCTGGGTCCGGTGACCTGGCGTCCGGACCTCGCCGCACTGCCGTTCTCGGCGCACCCGCTGCGCGACCGCGACGGCAGCCTCTGGAACTTCGGCTCGATCAGCCTGATGGGGGGCCATGGCCTGCTGGTCTGGCACATCGGTGCGGACGGCCAGCTGCGCAGCGCCAATGTGATCGAAACACCCGAGCATGGCTACCTGCATGCCTTCGCGATGACCGACCAGCACCTGGTGTTCGTGATGATGCCGTTCGATTTCACCGGCGCAGGTGGCAGCTTCTTCGAGCGCATGCAGTTCGCACCGCAGCGTCCGGTGCGGATCGCGGTGGTCGCCAAGGATGCGCCGGACAAGGCGCAATGGTTCGAGGCCCCGTTCGCGGCGATCTACCACTTCGGCGACGCGTTCACCCGCGCTGGCGGCATCGTGCTGCGCGCAGTGCGCCACGACGACATCAATGAGGCGCGCTCGCCGATGAAGGAAGCGATGGCCGGTGATGGCGCACACGCGGCCAACAGTGGCGCCAGCCTGGTCGAGCTGCATCTGGACCTGCGTCGTGGCCAGGCCCGCTGGCAGCCGCTGGGCATCAGCGCAGTGGAGTTCCCGTTGTTCGACCCGCGCTCGGCGAACACACGTGGCGCACGGCTGTATGCGCCGACCATCGACGGCACGGCCAATGCGCCGTACTTCAACGCCGTGGCCGCGTTCGACATCGAGCACGGGCGCCGCCAGCTGTGGAACTATGGCCCGGACATCATGGCCGAAGAGCATGTGTTCGTACCGCGCCCGGGCAGCCGCAACGCCGATGATGGCTGGCTGATCGGCACCCTGCTTGACCCGGTGAACAAGCGCAGCGGCCTGGCGGTGCTCGATGCCCGCCACCTGGACGACGGTCCGCTGGCACAGGCCTGGCTGCCCTATGCGGTACCACTGGGCTTCCACGGCACCTTCGCCGCGCGCGGCTGATTCCACGCCACGCGGACACCGTTATTGGCATGCTGGGTCTCCCCTGCCCCGTGGAGTCCCGCATGTCCCTGGCCGACCACCGAAGTACGCTGGCACCACACGGTTTCCTGCGCGTGGCGATCAACCTGGGCAACCCGGTGCTGGCCCAGGGCGATGCGCGCTCACCGCGCGGCCCCTCACTGGAACTGGCTACCGCATTGGCGCAACGGATGGGGGTGCAGGCTCGCTTCACCTGCCACGATGCCGCAGCCTCGGTGGTCGAGGCAGCAGGCGAAGACGGCTGGGATCTGGCCTTCCTGGCCATCGATCCGGCACGCGCCGACCGCATTGCCTTCAGTGCTCCGTATGTGGAGATCGAAGGCACCTATCTGGTGCGCGAGGACAGCCCTGCGCAGCAGGTGGCCGACCTGGATCGCGAGGGGCTGCGCATCGCGGTGGGGCGTGGCGCGGCCTATGACCTGTTCCTCAGTCGCGAACTGCGCCACGCCACGATCGAGCGGGCGGAGACCTCGGCGGCGGCCATCACCCTGTTCGATCAGCAGCGCCTGGATGCCGCCGCCGGTGTACGCCAGCCGCTGGAAGCATGGGCGCAGGTGCATCCCGGCCACCGTGTGCTGGCCGGCCGTTTCACCGCGATCCAGCAGGCAGTGGCGGCGCCGGCCTCACGCCCGGCCGATGCATTGCGGGCGTTGTTCGAGGAAGTGGAGGCGATCAAGGCAGGCCCGTTGCTTGAGGCAGCGTTCGCGCGTGCCGGGCAGGCGGTCACGCTGGTTCGGTGACTGTAGAGCACCAGCAGTCGAGCATGGCTCGACGCTACAGATCCAGATGCAATGGTCGAGCATGGCTCGACGCTATAGATGTGCGTCTGCCATGTGCCGCACGTGCTCGGCGGCCTGCGCGTGCAGCCAGTCGCGGAACGCAAGGAAACCGCGATGGCTGGCCGAGCGCTGCGGGTACACCAGCCAATGCGGCCAGTCGGTTTTCAGGCGCTGGCTGGACAGTGCAACCAGCTGGCCCGAATCCAGCAGCAGCCGCGCCCGCGTCACCCGCCCGAGCGCTACGCCCACGCCATCCAGAGCGGCGCGATGGTGCGCCTCCGAATCATCCAGCACCGCCACGAAACGCGACGGTGGGCTCTGCCCGCTCAACGCGAACCAGGCGCCCCACGCGCCATCCGGATCACCGAGCAGCGGCCACCGGGTCAACGGCACACGGTCAATGCCGCCCATGCGTTCGATCAGCGCCGGGCTCGCCATCGGCACCAGCCACTCGTCGAACAGCGGTTCCACCACCAGGCCCGGCCATTGCCCGCTGCCCAGACGCAGCGCGGCGTCGAACTGGCGCTGCCGCTCGAAATCAATCAGGCGTTCACTCGACTGCAGGTTGATCTCGATCTGTGGATGCTCGGCCACGAAGTGACCCAGGCGCGGCACCAGCCAGGCCGACGCCATCGACGGCACCGCGCTGATCGTCAGCACGTGCTCGGCACGTGCGGCATAGGGCTGGAAGGCTTCGTTGATCGCATCCAGATGCGGTCCGACCTGGTCGAGCAGGCGCTGCCCCTCAAGGGTGAGGGTGACACCACGCGGCTGGCGGATCAGCAGCGGCTGCCCGAGCCGTTCTTCCAGCTGCCGCATCTGATGGCTGAGCGCACTGACGGTCACATTCATCGACGCAGCGGCACGCGACAGGTTGCCGAGCCGGGCAGCAGCCACGAAGCCCTGCAGGGCATGGAGCGGAGGGCGGGACATCAGGCTTGAATTCCTCTCAAGGCATGCTTGCGGAAATGTCGCTTTTTGCCCGTCCATGCTGCCCGTATCGTGCAATCCACTCAAGTGGAGGCACGCTCATGAACATCTTCAGCGGCTTGTTGTTCCTGCACGGCCACGTGGCCAGTGTCGAGCTGGCACGCCAGCTGGCCAGCCCGTCGCCGACGCCGCCGCCCAGCACCGCCCCCGGTAGTGCCGGCCGCTGGCCGGCAACCTCGCCGACCGGGAAACCTGCAGCTGCCAGCCAGCGGCCGGCACACCCCTAACGCTGCAGCGCTTCCTGCACCGCCGCAGCCACGTCGGTGTTGTCGATGTAACTGCCGTCGTTCCAGCGCACGTGCTGACGGTAGCCGGCATCAACGCCCCGCACGCGCTGGCCCAGCAGCTCCGCGCCCGCGCCCTTGGCCCACAACGGCACCAGCGCATTGGAATGGTTGCCGGTGGGACGGAAGCTGATCCCGGGCATGCGCCCACGGCCGTTGTTGCGCACCGGCTCGAAGGCGACGTTCTGTGCATCCGGGCCCATCGGCATGCTGTTGTCGTGGTCGGTGGTGACGATCAGCAGGTTGCGCTCCCAGCCACCGTTGCGTTCGATCCACTCGATCACTGCTGTCACCGCGTCGTTGAACTCCACGGTTTCCTCGATCAGCCGGCCGTACTGCGGCTGGTCGCTGCACTGGCCGTAGTGCCATTCAGTGCCGCAGGCACTGGTATGGGCGGCCCAGTCGGTGGCGCCACCTTCCACCATCAGGAACAGGCCGTTGGACGAACGCTGCTGCAGGAATTGCAGCGCGCCACGGGTCATGGTGGCAAGATCCGGCACGCTGTCGATCTTCCTCACACCGGAAGGCGTGGCCGCATCCTTGCCCAGCACCTGCAGCTGGCGCGCCTGCTGCAGCGTGTTGGCCACGCGCGGCACGCCGATCAGCGGCCGGTCGGCCGGCAACCGTCCCTGCGCCAGCGCGGCGAACGCTTCCTTGCTGCGGATCAGGCGCCACGGCCCCGACGGATTGCCGCCGATGGTGCTGCCCGCTTCCAGCTGCTGCCAATCCTGCTGCGACACCCATTCCCACGGGTTCGCACATCCCTCGGCCTTGGCCGTGCCGGCACTCTCGTCACAGGCGCGACCATCAACGCTGTAGCCAGGGCCTCCGGTGCCCATCACCAGGTCCATATGCCCCTGTGCCAGCATCTGATGGGCGATGGCGTGATAGTTGTTGCGCGATTCGTTCTGCGCCGCGAACGCGGCCGGCGTGGCATGCGCGAACGGTACCGAAGTCACCACACCGGTCGCCATGCCCAGCCGCTTGGCGCGCAGCGTGTTGAACTCGACCGGATTGCCATCGTTGTTGTAATTGATGGCGTTGTTGTAGGTCTTGATGCCCGAGGACAACGCGGTGCCCGCCGCCGCACTGTCGGTAGCCACCGCAGCCAGGTACTGGTAGCCCGCAAACGGCAGGTCCTGCGCAGGAACCGGTGTGTCATCCCAGGCCTTGCCCGCGTCGTAGCCCAGGGTCTGCGCGTTGTCGCGGGTCGGCTGGCTGCTGGCGTTCAACGGGAAGGTGGTTACCGCCAGGCGCTGCGGAAAATCCGCATACGGCGCCCCTTCGCGGCTGCCGTATTGCCAGTAGGCGGCGGCGTCCCAGGTGCCCCAACCGGCACCGTCGTTGATCATCACGATCACGTTGTGCGGGCGCGCTGGGGCGGAAGCAACAGCCTCGGCGCGCAGGTTGGGCTGGCAGCCACCCAGCGTAGCCAACGCAAGCAGCAGCGAGGAATGGAGCCAACGGCGTGGCATGCGTGCAGTCATCGGATGTCCCGTCGGGCCAACGGCGGCCCACAATGGCGGTACGTTATATCGTTTCAATATTGCAGCTTCATGCAGCCGCCGCGGGCTATCCTGCAGGCCCTCCTCCATCGGCCCATCCATGCCGTCTCCCGCTACTGAGCGCGCGCCGTTGTCCTCGATCACCCTCGATGCGGCAACTTTCGCGGTGGTCCATCAGCACAACGCGGACATCGCGCGGCAACCGGCCTCGCTGACCAAGCTGATGACCGCCTATGCGGCGTACGAATGCGTCGAAGAGAACGGAGGCGCGTGGGACGAAGCGGTCACCATCGCCGCCGAGGATGTGCACGCGGTGGCCGATGATGAAACGCGCATGGGCCTGGTGCCCGGTGAAACAGTCACCCTCGCGCGCCTGCTGGAAGGACTGATGATCGTCTCCGGCAATGACGCGGCGCTGGCCATCGCGCGCCATCTGGACGGATCACAGCCTGCGTTCCTGGACCGCATGAACCGGCACGCGCGCCAGCTTGGCCTGCGCAGCAGCTGGTTCGCCAGCGTGTCCGGCATCACCACCCCGCACCATGCGTCCAGCGCGCGCGACATGGCGGTGCTGGCCGCCTGCCTGTTGAACGATCATCCGCAGATCCTGGCGATCACCGCGCAGCGCGTGTTCGCGCACGGCAGCTTCAGCCGCAGCAACCAGAACGCCCTGCTTGGCGATGACGGCGTGGATGGCTTGAAGACCGGCTACACCCAGGCCGCAGGCTTCTGCCTGGCCGCCACCGCCTGCCGGGCAGTGCCCGGGCGGGATCAGCCGGTACGCCTGATCACCGTGGTGCTGGGTTCTGAAAGCCGCGACGCACGCGATGCCCTTGTGCGGGAGCGGCTGGCCGCCGGGTTCGCGGCGCTGGCCGACAGCACCGCCGACGCCTGAGCGGCTCAGCGCCGCTTGACCGTTGCCACGATCAGCCGCTGCAGCTCGGCTTCGGCTGCGGCCTTGTCCAGCGCGCCTGCTGCCACGGCTTCGGACAGGGCTTCGGCCGCACCGAGAATCGCCCAGCGCCCGGCCAGTGGCACCGTGCCGTCGGCAGCAAACGGGCCCAGCCAGGCGTCGCAGTTGTCGATGAAATCCTGCTGGTAGCGCCGCCGCACCTCGTGCAGTTCCGGCGCGCCCACCAGCGCGGCGAGGATGCCCTGCACTTCACTGCCCTGGCTGAGGATGCAGTCGATGTAGCCGGAGGCGATGGCCGCCGCACGATCGGCCAACTGCGCCCGTGCGCGGCCGATGCGCTCGTTGAAGACCACCGTCTGGCGACCGTCGTAGTCATCGTAGAGCGCGGCCAGCAGGCCGTTGCGGGTCACGAAGTGATCGTAGGCCACCGGCTTGGTCACGCCCGCTGCCTCGGCCAGCCGACCCAGGGTCAACGCGTCGGTGCCTTCTTCGCCAACCAGCGCCCAGGCCACGTCCAGCAACTGGCGGGCGCGTTGCTCGCGGGTCAATCGGCGGCGCGTGGGAGCGGCGTTGGCAGGCATCGGCGGAACACGGCGATCAGTGCATCGGAGTTCCGATTTTACGGCCGATCGCCAGCGCGGTCTGCAGATGCGTTTCGGCCGCACCGGTATCGGCATCCAGCAGCAGTTCTGACGTCAGCACGCGCGCGCCGCAGTAGTCGAAGATGCCCATGTCGATCTGCGTCTTCATCGCCGCGCCGTAGCCACGACGTTCGACCATGTCCGCGCCGGCTCCACCGATGCCGACCAGGTGCACGCGCAACCGCTGCAGCTTCTTCTGCACCTTGCCGTCTGCACCGTCCTGGTAGGCCCAGCCCTGGGTGAACACGCGATCGATCCAGCCCTTCAGCAGTGCGGGGAACGACCACCAGTACAGCGGATAGACCAGTACCAGCGTGTCGGCAGCATCCAGCCGCGCCTGCTCGGCGGCGACGTCGGCTGGAGGTGCGCCGGTGCCACGGAACAGCGCCTGGTCGTGCGAGTTGAAGCGCGGATCGAAGCCTTCGGCCATCAGATCGGCGAGGGTCACGGTGTTGGCGGCATCCGTTGCGGTGATGGCTTCGCCGATGCGCCTGGCGATGGCATGGGTCAACGCGGCGGATTCAGGATGGGCGGTAACGATGAGGGTGTGCATGGGGGATGTCCGGAATTCACTAACTACCAATAGTAAGTAGTGACGCCCGGGACACCAGCGCCATGCGTGGGACGCTGTTTCCGCATCCACCGTATAGTGCGCCGGTTTCCGCTGAGATACCCGACGATGCACCGATACCTGCTTGCCCTTCTGCTGGCCCTGCCGATGGCAATGGCCGTTGCGCCAGCGTTGGCCGGTGAACTCAGCCCGGAAGACTCAGCCACATTGCGCAAGGAGGTACAGGCGATGATGGACGCCTTCGCCCGTGGCGATACCGAGCTGATCATCGCGCGCACCCATCCCAGCCTGAAGCAGCTGGCCGGCGGCGACGAGGCCTATGCACGGATGACCCGCGACACGGTAAAGGAACTGCGCAAGGCCGGGGTCACCATCATCAGCGACGAAGCGGGCGTGCCGGGCCGCACCTATGCGGCCGGTGACGAGGAAGTCTGCTTCGTACCGCGCCAGTCACTGCTGCGCGTGCGCGAGGCGCCGATGCGCAGCACCTCGTTCATGCTCGCCGTGCGCCGCGTCGGCACAGCCCAATGGAGTTTCATTGACGGTGCTGCGTTGCTGGACAATCCCGCGCTGCTGCGGCAACTGCTGCCAGCGTTGGAGCCTGGGGTGACGCTGCCCAGGGGTGGGATGGAAGCGCTGTAATCGCAGGCGCATCCATCCACGCATGGCGTGGATCTACTATCCCTGCTGGTCTGGGACTGCACCGGGATTTCGCTCAACGGAACAGCGCGTTCAACGCGGCCCCGGAAGCCGCCTGCTGCAGGCCGTCGAAGCGTCCGGCCTGCACGATCGGCTGTGTCGCCTGCATCAGTCCGCCCCATGCAGCACGGGCCAATGCGCCGCCCAGGCTGACGCGGCGGACGCCGAGTGCAGCGATGTCCTGCAGGCTCAGCGGTGTCGGCCCACCGACCAGCAGGTTCACCGGCTTCGACCCTGCGGCGGCAACCACCGCGCTGATCTGCTCGCGCGTGCTGATGCCTGGTGCATACAGCACGTCTGCACCGGCCTCGGCATAGGCGCGCAGGCGCTGCAGGGTGTCCGGCAGATCCGGCACGCCGACGAAGAAGTTCTCGGCACGGCCAACCAGCAGCACGTCGCCGCCAGCGCGGTCGATGGCTGCACGGGCAGCGCGCATGCGCTCCACCGCCTGATCGATCGGACGCAGCGGTGCATCGGCGACGCCGCTGGCATCCTCGATCGACAACGCCGCGATGCCGGTGTCGATCGCCGCGGCCACCGCCTCCTGCACCTTCTGCGGCGTATCACCGAAACCATCGCCGAAATCGGCGTTCAACGGCAGCGGCGTCGCTGCCGCCATCAGGCGCAGATGGTCCAGCGTGGCCTGCAGCGAAACCGCTCCGTCCGGCCGCCCTTCGCTCCAGGCACAGCCGGCACTGGTCGTGGCCAGTGCCTGGAAGCCCTGCCGCTGCAGGTAGCGCGCACTGCCCACGTCCCATGGATTGGGCAGTACGAAGCACCCTGCTGCATGCAGCTGGCGGAAGGCCGCGCGCTTGCGTTGGGTATCGGCATCGGGCGAGGTCATGGCGGGCTCCGGGGCGGCAGACCTGCACCCTAGCCCGCCCTGCAGCCGGGCTCAACGACGACGGCGCAAACCTGCATGAGGTGATGCCACCTGCTTATTGGACGCTGTGGATGCAGGTGCCCGAGCGTGCTTGCCTGCCCACACGATGCCGCCACGGAGCCCTTCATGCACCCGGACCCGCTGACCTTGATCGACGCCGGCGACGATGACGCCCACTGGGCCGACCTGCTTTCGCCCACACGCCGCCGCCTGATCGCATCGGCCGGTCTGGCCGCCGGCGGCCTGGCCAGTGCGTCGACCGCCGCCGCAGCCCCGCGCGGCGAAAGCACGGTGAACACCACCGAACCCGGGCGCCCCGGCTTCCGTGCCATCGTCCCGCCGCCGGTGAAGGGCAGCAGCCCCTGGGGCCAGGTCACCGCCAGCGAACCGACCCCGCGTCCAGCCAGCGTGCGTCCCGGGGAGGCCACCCTGCCCGCGACCCCACGTGCCTACACCGACATCAAGAGCTATCACGCGCATATCTACTTCGACGAGGACAGCTTCGAGAAAGCTGCGCTGCTGCGGCGCTGGGCGGCCGAGCGCTTCCCGGTGGAGCTGGGCAACTGGAACCTGGAACCACGCGGACCGCACGTCACCCCGTCGTTCTATTTCGGCTTCACCAACGACCTGCTGCCGGTGCTGGTGCCATGGCTGCAGCTCAACAGCCTGGGCCTGACCATCCTGATCCACCCCAATACCGGTGATGGCCGCGCCGACCATCTGTATTACGCGTTGTGGGTGAACCGCGCGCAGCCGGTGAACGCCTACAACTGGCCGGCACCGAAGCCGGGGGAACGGGAGCCCTTGGAGGAGGTGTTCCCGAACGTGGTGCCGACGGTGCCGCTGGAGACGTGAGCGGGTGCGTGGCGGGGGCGGTGGGTGGCGTGCAGCGCACCCTGGGCTGCCCCTCGGTGGGTGCGTAGCCTGCTGCGCACCGAACTTCCTTCATCCACGCATGGCGTGGATCTACCGCATCACAGCCCGTTGCGGCATCGGTCATCGCCCGGCCTGCCGCCATCGTCGGCCTACGTGCACGCATCCCCCAGCTGCACGGCGTTCAGCGCGCCTTGATCCAGCGCCCGCCATACGGCCGCAAGCCCTCCGGGGAATTTCAAACAATCGATTGAAACGCTGCAAACTTCGCCGAACTGGACAGCATCCGCCGGTTCCGCCAGACTGCCGCCCTTTCCCGTCTTCCGGATCCCATGGCGAAGCTGCTGGTCCTGCACGGCCCCAACCTCAACCTGCTCGGCACCCGCGAGCCGGAGGTCTACGGCCACACCACGCTGGCCGACATCGACCAGGCGCTGGCCGCCCAGGCCTCGGCTGCCGGGCACGCGGTGGAGAGCCTGCAGTCCAATGCCGAGCACGTGCTGGTGGACCGCGTGCAGGCCGCACGCGACGACGGAACCGCTTTCATCCTGATCAACCCCGCTGCCTTCACCCACACCTCGGTCGCCCTGCGCGATGCGCTGGCGGCGGTGGCGGTGCCGTTCATCGAGATCCACCTGTCCAACCCGCATACCCGCGAACCGTTCCGCCAGCACAGCTACTTCAGTGACAAGGCCGTGGGCGTGGTCTGCGGTTTCGGCGCCGACAGCTACCGCTACGCGATGGACGCGGCGCTGCTGCGCGTGCAGGCGGCCCGCGCGTGAAGATGCTCCCAAGAGTGCTTGCCTGCATCGTGCTGTGGGCCGGCGTGTGCGGCGCCAGCGTCGCCGCCGAGCGCGCGGCCGCCGGCATTGATTGCGCGCAGGCGACCGGCGGCTACGAGCGCGACATGTGCGATTCCGATCGCCTGGATGACGCCGACAGCGCATTGAACGCCGTTTACGTCCAGGCGCGCGGCGAACTGAAGGCGCAGGCCGCCGATGGCAGCTGCAGCCGCTGCGCAGCGGCCGAACAGCAGCTGGTGAAGGCCCAGCGCATCTGGATAACCCTGCGCGATGCAGACTGCGAGGCAGTCTACGCCTTCAATGCAGACGGCACCTCGCGCAACCCTGCGAAGATGCAGTGCCTGATCACCCAGACGCGCGACCGTACGCGGCAGCTGCGCGAGTTCTACGAACTGCTTTGACCCGAGCGCGATGCGCTTCCCACCACACTGACATCAAGAGCAAAGAGGCCACCATGGATCTCCGCAAAATCAAGAAGCTGATCGACCTGCTGGAAGAGTCGAACCTGGCTGAAATCGAAATCAAGGAAGGCGAAGAGTCGGTGCGCCTGTCGCGCGCCCCGGTGGCCGGCTATGCCGCCCCGGTCGCCGCCCCGGTGTACGCCGCTCCGGCCGCTCCGGCGCCGCAGGCGATGCCGATGCAGTCGCCGACCGAAGCCTCCACCGGTGGCACCGCCAAGCCGGGCCCGGCGCTGCCGGAAGGCCACGTGCTGCGCTCGCCGATGGTCGGCACCTTCTACGCGTCGTCCGCCCCGGACAAGCCTGCGTTCGTCAGCGTTGGCCAGCAGGTCAAGGAAGGCGAGACCCTGGCCATCATCGAAGCGATGAAGATGTTCAACCCGATCGAAGCCGACAAGTCCGGCACCATCGTCGCCATCCTCGGCGAGAACGGCCAGCCGGTCGAATTCGACCAGCCGCTGTTCGTGATCGGCTGAGGGGCACGCCATGCTCGACAAAGTCGTCATCGCCAACCGAGGGGAAATCGCGCTGCGCATCCTGCGCGCGTGCCACACCCTCGGCATCCGCACGGTGGCCGTACATTCCACGGTCGACCGCAACCTCAAGCACGTGGCCATGGCCGACGAGTCGGTCTGCATCGGTCCGGCGCCGTCGCCGCAGAGCTACCTCAACATCCCGGCACTGATCGCCGCGGCGGAAGTCACCGACGCCCAGGCCATCCACCCGGGCTACGGCTTCCTGTCGGAGAACGCCGACTTCGCCGAGCGCGTGGAAGAGTCCGGTTTCATCTTCATCGGCCCCAAGGCCGACACCATCCGCATGATGGGTGACAAGGTCGAAGCCATCCGCGCGATGAAGTCCGCCGGCGTGCCGTGCGTGCCCGGCTCGGGCGGCCCGCTGGGCGAAGACATCGTCGCCAACACCAAGATCGCCCGTGAGATCGGCTACCCGGTCATCATCAAGGCGGCCGGTGGTGGCGGTGGCCGCGGCATGCGCGTGGTGCACGCCGAAGCCTCGCTGAAGACCTCGATCGAAACCACCAAGAGCGAGGCCAAGGCCGCGTTCGGCAATGGCGAGGTCTACATGGAGAAGTTCCTGGAGAACCCGCGCCACGTGGAAATCCAGGTACTGGCCGACGGCCAGGGCAACGCCATCCACCTGGGCGAGCGTGACTGCTCGATGCAGCGCCGCCACCAGAAGGTGGTGGAAGAAGCGCCGGCACCGGGCATCACTGCCGAGCAGCGCGAGCAGATCGGCAAGGTCTGCACCGAAGCCTGCGTACGCATCGGCTACCGTGGTGCCGGCACGTTCGAGTTCCTGTACGAGGACGGCCGCTTCTACTTCATCGAAATGAACACCCGCATCCAGGTGGAACATCCGGTTACCGAAATGGTCACCGGCATCGACCTGGTGGCTGAGCAGCTGAAGATCGCCGCCGGCCAGAAGCTGTCGATCAAGCAGAGCGACGTGGTGCTGACCGGCCATGCCATCGAGTGCCGCATCAACGCCGAAGATGCTGAAACCTTCGTGCCGAGCCCGGGCACCATCACCGGCTTCCATCCGCCGGGCGGCCCCGGCGTGCGCGTGGACACCCACATCTACAGTGGCTACCGCGTGCCGTCGAACTACGACTCGATGATCGGCAAGCTGATCGTGCACGGCCCGGACCGCGAAACCGCCATTGCCCGCATGCGCGTGGCACTGAGCGAAATGGTGGTCGATGGCATCAAGACCAACGTCGCCCTGCAGCAGCGGATCATGCGCGACAAGGGCTTCCAGGCCGGTGGCCAGAACATCCACTACCTGGAAAAGCGCCTGGCCGAACGCAAGAACAAGCCGATCGCGCTGACCTGATCGGCGCCACGTGCTGGACACGAAAAGGGCGGGGATATCCCCGCCCTTTTCTGTTGCTGCAGCGCCGAGCCCATGCTCGGCTTGCCGGAAAGCTCAGCCGAGCGTGGGCTCGGCGCTACAGCAGGCGCATCAGCGCTTGTCGGCAGCTTCGGCCGGAATCTGCGAGTTCGCCAGCGGACGCACGCCATTGGGCGACGTCGGGTCGACGATCACCATGGTCTCGGTCGAACCATCCGGCCACACCACCTGGAAGGTGCTGCCCGCCGGCAGCGACGCGAACGGCATACCGCTCTGCGCGCGATAGACCGCGGCCACCTGGCTGGCACCGGCACGGCGCACGTCTTCCTGCGCCTTCACCGTGGTCAGTTCCACCTTCGACAGATGCCGGTAGCGATCTTCATAGGTATCGATCATCAACAGGCCAACCGCGCCGGCCGAGTAGGCCACGAACAGGGCCACCCAGAACCAGAACTTGGCCCCGTGCAGGAATCGGCGGTAGTTCATTGCTCGTTCCTCTTTCCAACCAATCGCTTGATCCATTCCTTCATCTTCCCAGCGCCCTGCCGCGATACCGCAGCGTCATACACGAAATCCCGGAAATCCTGCGTACCATCCTGCGAACAGATCCCTCCGTTCGCACAAAAACTGTTGACCAGCACACTGTCTGCCCCACACGGTAGACCGAGTTCGCAGGCCGCAAGCCGCCATGCGAGTTCACTGAGCTGCTCGCCCGCCACCAGGCCGTTGAGCGCGCGGTCACCCGAGGCGCGCACGCCCATGCCCGGTGCGATCGCCATGAAGGCCTCCGGGTCGCGCGAGGTGCGCACCCGTTCAACCAGGTCACGGCGGTACTCGGGGCTGTCCTGCAGCGGTTCGCCCTCGGCGAACAACGCAGCCTCAGCAGCCAGATTGCCTTGTGCGGCCGCCTTGCGACGTTCGGACAGCACCAAGGCCGTGCCCAGCTTGTCGCCCGGCACGAAACCACCGCAACGCTGCGCGACGCGTTCGCGCGCCTGCACCATCGCCGGTGCGGCGGTCAGGCCCAGCCCGGCCAGCACGTTGTTGTCCAAGCGGTAGCCACCCGGATCGACCGCGTACTGCGCGCAATAGTCATAGACACGGCTGAGCATCCAGCGCGCCTCGTGGTTGCCTTCGTCCGCCTGGGCACGCAACCGCTGAGCATAGGCATACAGGTCGGTGGCGTCTTCGATATCGGCGCGGAGATCCAGGGGCAGCCCGGACGGCAATGCGTTGCCACGCTCGAAGGGTGCCAGGCGGCGCGCGAGCGCCTCCGGCATCACCGGCAGCGGCGCCGCACTGTCAGCGGCCGCGACCGCACCTGCCAGATCCGCCGACGCTACCGAAGACGTCGCAGCATGGCCGCTGGCCCGATAACCGGCCACGCCCAGCACGGCCACAGCCGGCAGTACGAGCAACCAGGTTTTCAGGGTCGGAGCGAAGGCCATCGGCGGCGGTAGGCGATGCGGCGCATAGGAAAGCACGAAGTTTAGCAAGGCCCGACGGGCCTGTCTGAACGGGCTTCGTTCATCTCGGAGCGGCATCTCAGGCAATACGGAGACGCCCCGATGGTCTAGCATGGCCCCCTTTCCTGCGATTGCCCCCAACCACCATGCCGTTCCTGGAACTGACCCTGCGCTGCACCGAAGCCACCCAGCCCCGCTATGAAAATGCGCTGGAGGACGTTGGTGCACTGGCCGTGACCCTGCTCGATGCCGAGGCCGATACCAGCAACGAACAGGCCATTCTCGAACCGGGCGTGGGCGAGACCCCGCTGTGGGACACGCTGGTGCTGAGCGCGCTGTTCCCCGCCGACAGCAACGCGCTGTTGCTGCTGGCCGCACTGGAATCCTTCGATCCGGAGCTGGACTGGAGCAGCGGCAGCTTCCGCGCGGTCGAGGATGAAGACTGGGAACGTGCCTGGCTCGACCAGTTCCAGCCGATGGACTTCGGCAGCCGTACCTGGATCGTGCCGTGGAACCATGAACTGCCCGATGCCGCACAGGCCGCCGATGCCGCCGTGGTGCGGTTGGACCCGGGCCTGGCGTTCGGTTCGGGCACCCACCCGACCACCGCACTGTGCCTGCGCTGGCTGGACCAGTTGGCGGTCGATGGCCTGCTGCAGGGCCAGCGCGTGCTCGACTTCGGTTGCGGCTCGGGCATCCTCGCACTGGCCGCGCTGAAGCTGGGCGCCGCCGAAGCCATCGGCGTGGACAACGATCCGCAGGCCCTGGTCGCCACCGCCGACAATGCCGAGCGCAACGGCGAGCAGGCCCGCATGCATGTGTACCTGCCGCAGGACGAACCGGTCGCGACCTATCCGATCGTGGTCGCCAACATCCTCGCCTCGGCGCTGGATGCGCTGGCCGAACTGCTGGCTGCGCGCGTTGCTGCCGGTGGCCGCATCGCCCTGTCCGGCATCCTGCATGGCCAGGAAGGCGAACTGCTGCAGCGCTATGCAGCATGGTTCGACGATCTGCAGGCCACCCAGGATGGCGACTGGATGCGCATCACCGGCGTGCGCCGCGCCTGATCGTGGTTGAATGACCGCTGGATCCGAGCCCGCGCCCTGAGCATGTCCGAGCCGAACCCACCGCGCCGTCCCCTGGCCACCTTCCTGCGCACGACGCCGGAGGGTGAACCTGCGCCTGCGACCGATGCGCGCATGCAGGACGAAGCCCGGCACGCAGCGCCTGTGGAGCAGATGCAGGCCGAGCCCATCGACCTGGCACGCCCACCGGCGACAGAGATGCGACACGACGATGACGTTGTCATCGTTGATGAAGCAGCGGCCATCGAGCCGGCGCCGGTCGCGGTGCAGGCAACGGCGGTCGCCAGTGATGCCCCCAGCTTCCTCGGCAGCGCGCGCACGCGCACGCTGCCAACACCCCGCTGGCACTGGCTGCTGGTCGCCGGGCTGGCATTGCTGCTGGTACTGCAGAGCGTGCTGGCCGACCGCGCGCGGCTGGCCGCCGACGCCGGCAACCGCGCATGGCTGGGCACGCTGTGCGGCGTGCTGCGCTGCAGCCTGCCTGCCTGGCACGAGCCCACTGCGTTCACCATGACCAGCCGCGAGATCCGCCCCCTGCCGGGCCAGGCCGGCGTGCTGCAGGTGCAGGCCAGCATCCGCAACGATGCGCGCTGGGCACAGGCGTGGCCGGACCTGCGGTTGTCATTGTCCGATGCCGATGGCCGGGTGATCGGCAGCGGCGTGTTCACGCCCGCGCAGTACCTGGGCGAGAACCCCGGTGCAGCCCTGCTGGAACCGGGCCAGAGCGCGCGCGTCGCCTTCCGGTTGCAGGAGCCCGCTGCGTCCACCGTCGCATTCACCTTCGACTTCCTCTGACCGGGGAGAGGCGACCAGCCGTGGCAGGCCGGGCACGCTCGCGCTAGACTGGCCGCCACCACCTCGTCCGGCCGCGCGCTCCGCGCGCACGGGCCAACCGAATCGGGAACCCCCTTGAACGCTGTCCTTTCTCGTCCTGACAACAGTCGTGGCGCTCCCCGGCCACCGCTGCGTGAACACGTCGCCCAGTCCGTGCGCCGCTACCTGCGTGACCTTGATGGCTGCGATGCGGACGATGTCTACGAGATCGTGCTGCGCGAGATGGAGATTCCGCTGTTCGTGGAAGTGCTCAACCACTGCGAAGGCAACCAGAGCCGCGCCGCCGCGATGCTGGGCATCCACCGTGCCACCCTGCGCAAGAAGCTGAAGGAATACGGCATCAGCGCGT
Source organism: Stenotrophomonas sp. FR024 (assembly GCF_047500745.2). Taxonomy (NCBI): domain Bacteria; kingdom Pseudomonadati; phylum Pseudomonadota; class Gammaproteobacteria; order Lysobacterales; family Lysobacteraceae; genus Stenotrophomonas; species Stenotrophomonas sp. FR024. The sequence continues at coordinate 115,721 of NZ_JAXAXM020000003.1, read as the reverse complement.
AAGCGCGCACCAGGGTAGTGCCGGCCGCTGGCCGGCAACCCCATGAACGATGGCAGGATGTTGCAGTTGCCGACCAGCGGCCGGCACTACCGGTAGATCAACGCCATGCGTGGATGAAGGCCCGGCAGAGTAAACCGCCCCCGCCCGCCAGTAGATCCACGCCATGCGTGGATGGAAGCCGGCAGAATCAACCGCCGCCGCCCGCCTTCCAGTAATACCGCACCACGTGGAAGAACACCGGCGCGGCGAAGCACACCGAGTCCAGCCGGTCGAGCATGCCGCCATGGCCCTCGATCATGTGGCCCCAGTCCTTGATGCCACGATCGCGCTTGATCGCCGACATCACCAGGCCGCCCCAGAACCCCATCAGGTTGATCAGCAGCGACAGGCCGAACGCCTGCAGCGGCGTGAATGGGGTGATCCACCACAGCGCCGCACCCAGCGCACTGGCACTCAGCACACCGCCCACGAAGCCCTCCACCGTCTTCGACGGCGACAGCTTCGGCGCAATCAGATGCCTGCCCAGCAGCTTGCCCCAGATGTACTGCAGCACGTCCGAGGACTGCACCACGATCACCAGGAAAGCAAACAGCAGCACGTTGCGCGAGGGGTCATGGCCCGGCACGTGCAGGTTCAGCAGCAGCGGCACGTGCGAGATGCAGAACACGCAGATCATCAGCCCCCACTGCACCTTCGCCGTGCGCTCCAGGTAGTGCGTGGTATCGCCGCCGATGGTCGACAGGATCGGCAGGAACAGGAACGCATAGACCGGAATCAGCAGCGTGTACATGCCGTACCAGTCGATCCACACCAGGTAGTACTGCCACGGCAGCACGATGTAGAACGCGGCCAGCAGCGCGTAGTAATCGCCTGAGCGGGTCGGCGCCAGGGTGATGAACTCGCGCAGGGCGAACAGCGAGATGATCGCGAACAGCACGATCACCCCGGCGCGGCCGAAGAACAGCGCCAGCCCGACCACGATCGCCATTACCCACCACGCGCGGATGCGCGACACCAGGTTGGCGATGACCGCGCTGGGCCTGCCGCGCTGGCGCCATCGCAGCGTTTCGGCCACCAGCGTGGCCAGTACCAGCACCGCACCGACGCCAGCGAACAGCAGGCCGGTCTGCTGGCCCACGCTCTGCGTTGCCAGGTCGCCGGACACATCGATCAGGAAACTCATGCGCGCCCCCCGTTCGGCGCCAGGTCCAGCAGCGCCTGCCGGCTGCGGGCCAGGAAGGCCGCCTTGTCCTCGTCGGCCTGCAGCCGCAGCGGCGTACCGAAGGTGGCCGTGCACAGCAGCGGCAGCGGCAGGAACCGGCCCTTGGGCATCACCCGCTTCAGGTTGTCGATCCACACCGGCACGAATTCCAGCTCCGGCCGTTGCCGTGCCAGGTGATAGATGCCGCTCTTGAACGGCAGCAGCGGCTCATCGCCCACGTTGCGGGTACCTTCCGGAAACAGGATCAGCGAGCAGTCTTCGTCCACCGCGTCACGCAGGGCCTGCAGCGGATCCTGCTGGCGATGGCCGGCCTCGCGCTCGACCAGCACGCCGTTGAACACCGCATCGATCAGGTAGCGACGCAGGCCGTCGCGCTGCCAGTATTCGGCCGCGGCAACTGGCCGCACCTGGCGCCGCAACGCTGGCGGCATCGACGACCAGATCAGCACGAAGTCGCCATGGCTGGCGTGGTTGCCGTAGTACACACGGCGCTCGCTGGACGGCGCGCAACCGATCCACAGCGCGCGGGCGCCGGTAACTACATGGATCGCGCCACTGCAGGCGCGCGCAATCAATTCAGCGAACATCGGTCCCTCCGGTTCACGTCTGCGGCCACAACACGGCCAGCACCAGCAGCGCACCCTGCACGCCTGTCAGCAGGTACTGCCGCAGCAGCAGGCGACGCATGCCTGCCCAGCGCAGGTCCCAGCCGCGCAGCGGCGCATCGGACGATACGCGGCGCAAGCCGCTGTCATGCAGCACCTGATCGATACGGCGCGCGGCGGCTTCGCCGTCCAGGCCTTCATTACGCAGCAGCTGCAGCAGACTCGCGTCCAGACCAACCCGCCATGCCTGGTAAGCCTGCGCGAGGCCCGCGGCAACACTGAGCAGCAACAGGCCGGCGGCAATCATCGCCAGGCCAGGTTCGGTGCCGAGCAGCAGCAGCGCCACCAGCAGCAGGCCCAGCGACAGGCCGGCCGGCCAACGGCCCTGCCGCAGCAGCAGCTGCATGGTCACCAGATCGGGAACGGTACTCACGTGCGTGCTCCCGCTGCAGCAGTGATGGCATGCAGATGCGCCGCGCCCAGCACGACGCCCGGACGTGCCGTGCGCACGATCGCCACCGCGGCATCGGTATCGGTGGCACGACCACTGCGCAGCAGCCAGGCCGCCACACTGGCAGCACTGCGCGAATAGCCCAGCGCGCAACACACCAGCAACGGTCCATGCGCACGCAGCCGCTCGATGACCTCGGCCGCCTCGCGCAACTGGTGCGGCGTGGGCACCACCAGGTCCAGCATCGGCACGCTGGCATACGCCGCGCCCGGTGCACGACAGGACAGTTCGGCACAGGCATCGACCACGCCGACCAAGGGTGCCGGCAATGCAGCGCAGGGAACACGCCCCAGCCATACACCGTCCATCACCGGCACCGGCTGCGGCGCACGCCGCGTCCACAGCCGCGAATTGATCCAGGCCGCACCCAGGTACGGCGCCAGCAACCAGCGTGCCGCCATGGTCAGGCGACCATCGGCACGCTTCTGGAACACCGCCGTACCGAGCCCCGCATACGCCAACGCCACCAGCAGCAGCGATACCACCGGCCACAGCAGCCACAACGCCGCGCCACGCAGAAGCACCACCGGCACCAGCAATGCAGCGGCCCCCAGCAGGTACAGCGCTGCCAGGCGCCAACGTCTGGCGTCACGCGCGGTGCGCCAGGCACGCAAGGGTGGCGTGCCCTGCTCCGGCCACAGCCACACGCACAGCCAACCGGCCAGCAGGCCGGTCGGGATATCGATGAAATGATGCTGGAAGGTGGTCAGCACCGAGACGCCGATCAGCAGCGCCCACACATGCAGTACCCAACGCCACACCCCATGCAGGTACTGCGCGAATTTCACCCACAGCACGATCAGCAACACGATGTGCAGTGATGGCGCCTGGTTGAACGGTTTGTCGAAGCCCAGCAGCACATCGAACAACCAACCGAACACACCGCCGATCTCCGGCCGCTCGAAACTGAAGCGCAGTGGCCACAGCAGGAAGCAGGTCACCGCGATCAACTGTGCACTGAACAACCGCAACGCATGCCGGTCCAGCTCCAACCGTTGCCGGCACAGGAAGAAGGAAACCGCTTAGAACAGATCGATCGACCAGTACGGCACGATCGTCCACGGTACGAACGGAATCTGCGTTTCCCATCCGAACGCCATCACCGGCAGTTCGGCATGGCGGCCAGCCATCCAGTTGGCGAAGCCATAGCTGGCGAAAAAAAATGGGCCCAGCAGGGCCAGCCACAACAGGGCGCGCCGCCAGGGGCGCCCCTCTGCGGCCAGCGGGGATGCGGCGAGCGTCGCCATCACGCGGTCCGGCGCGCCAGCGACACCGTGAAGATGCCGAAGTCGTCGATACGCTGCGCCACCTTCTCGAACCCGGCCAGGCGCACCAGCTCGTCCATTTCCTGCTGGGTACGGCGGCGCATCACCCACGCGGCGCCGCCACGGTGGCTGGTCAGTGCGCGTGCGATGAACTCCAGCTGCGGGTGCCACGGCTGGCCGGTATAGGCCAGGTAGCCGCCCGCCGGCACCGTCGCAGCAATGCCCTGCAGCGAGCGCAGCACCGCATCGTTGTCGGGGAACAGTTCGTACAGGCCCGATACCACCGCCAGCGTCGGTGCTGGATCGACCTTGGCCAGCTGTGCCGGGTCGAACGCATCACCCTGCTCGAAGCGCGCGATGTCGGCCGCCCCCAGGCGCTCGATCAAGGCCTGACCCTGGGTGACGTTCAGATCACTGAAGTCGCGCAGCACGATGCGCTCGGCGCGCTGTTCGCCCTGGCCCAGCGCTTCCAGCACGTAGCGGCCATGGCCGGCGGCCACGTCCAGCACGCGCACCGGCGTGCCCTGCCCGCGCAGGCGCTGGGCAGCGTCGCGCAGCAGTTCCTGCAGGTGCTGGCCGCGAATGCGGATGCCGCGCCAGCCGATCGCATCCAGATAGTTGCGATCGACCATGCGCCCCAACGGGCCCTTGCCGCGCGCCTCATCGCGATAGATGTAGTCGAGCGTGCTGCCCGAATCGAATCCGGTCTGCAGACCCAGCGCGATGCCTTCGGACAACGTTCCGCCGAAGCGCAGGCCGCCACGTACCACGCGCCAGCGCAGGTCGGCCAGGCTGTTGCGTTCCGGTGGCCAGGCCAGGATCTCCGATTCTTCGAAAGTCGGCCCATGGCGGTGCGCATCGCGCCGCGACAGTTCGCGCAGCGGCTCGGCGAAACGTGCCTGGATGAAACTGCGGATACGCGCCAGCGCCGGCGCCCGATCGCGCTCGCCCAGCGTGTCGTGGAAGAAGCCCGGCAGATGCACGCGCTCCTTGATCGGGCTGGACAGGCGCTCGTAGAAGCGGTCCTGCGGGCCACGGTGCACCACGAAATCCGAGCCGGACACCAGCAGCTGCACCGGCACGCTGATCGCCTGCGCATCGGCGACGATGCGGTCGGCCGCTTCGTACAGGCCCAGCAGCACGCGCACCGAGATCGGCCGGGTGATCAGCGGATCGGTGCGGTAGCTTTCCACCCGCGCCGGATCGTGGGTCAGCCACTGCGGCTTGACGTAGCTGTTGACGAAGAAATTGCCGCGCAGCTTCTGCATCAAGGCCAGGCCCGGGCGTGCGAACGGCACGTACAGCTTCACCTTGAACGCCGGCGAAGCCATCACCAGCGCGCGCAGGCGCGGCGCGTAGTCGTGCACCCAGGTGGCGGCGACCACCGCCCCCACGCTCTGTGCGATCACCACGATGTCTTCCACCGCGATGCCATGCTCGGCGCCGATGTGGGCGATGAAGCTGTCCAGATCACGCACCAGCGCCGGGAAGCCCGGGGCATCGCCACGTGCGCCGGGCGAACAGCCATTACCGCGTGCATCCCAGGCGAAGAAGGCGGTGTCGGGCAGGTCCAGCTCATCGACCAGGTGGGTGACCCGGCCAGAATGTTCATGGCCGCGATGCAGCAGCACGACAGCCTTGGTGGCTGGGGTCGCGGTGGTGCTCGCCCAGTACCGGTAGAACAGCGGTACCTGGTCGAAGCTGTGGAATTCCCGTTCCTGCGCCTGACGCATGCAATCTCCTGATTGTCTTTTTGTATCTGCTTGATTAATTCGGCGAAACCGCCGCTTCCCGCAGTCCGCGACGGACGCGATTGATCATCGTCAGCACGCACAGCACCGCCATGGCCGCGGCCACGCCAGTGACAGTCATCGCAGCCCCCCAGCCGAACGCCAGCAGCAGGCCCAGCACGCCGATGACGAACGCGCGGTCGCTCTTGCCCATCGGGCCGTCATAGCGGCGGCTGGCACCGACCATCAGCCCCAGCACCCCGGTGTACTCGCTCAGGGCCGCCGTCCAGGCCAGCAGCCACAGCGCTTCCGGGCGCACGCCCGGCACGCTGAGCAGGCTCAGGTACAGCGCCGCGTCGGCGATCACATCGCACAGCTCGTTCAGATAGGCGCCCAGCCTCGACTGCTGGCCGAACTCGCGGGCCAGCATGCCGTCCACCGCGTTGAGTGCCATGCGCAGCAGCATCCACAGCGGCAGCAGCAGGTACAGCAGGGGCTGGGCCGGCGCGCAGCACCACACGGCGGCAGCCACCAGCAGCGAGACCACGGCGGCGGCCACGGTCACCGTATTGGCGGTGATCCCCATGCGGTACAGGCCGCGTACGGCCGGACGCAACAGGTCCTGGAAACGTCCTTTCAATGCATAGATCGACACGATCTGTACCTGCTGATCCTTGGCAGTCCGGGCACAGCCTACCCGATCGGGGCGATGCCGCCCCATCGGATTGCTTGCAGTCTGCAACCAACCGGGCTGTGCCGAAGGGGGCCGCAGGCCCGCGCCGGCAGCCGATTTCGCCCGGCGGCGCCCGCCACCGGCCCCCACCGCCTACAATATCGGCCCCGCTTCGCTGCCGATTCTGTCCCATGACTGCTGATCTGTTGCCCGTCCGCCGGGCCCTCCTCTCCGTTTCCGACAAGACCGGTCTGGTCGAGTTGGCCACTGCGCTGGCGGCACGCGGCGTGGAGCTGCTGTCCACCGGCGGCACCGCCAAGGCGATCCGCGATGCCGGCCTGGCCGTGAAGGACGTGGCCGACGTCACCGGCTTCCCGGAAATGATGGACGGCCGGGTCAAGACCCTGCACCCGATGGTGCATGGCGGCCTGCTGGGCCGTTCCGGCCTGGATGATGCGGTCATGGCCGAGCACGGCATCGGTGCCATCGACCTGCTGGTGCTGAACCTGTACCCGTTCGAGTCGGTCACCGCCAAGGCCGATTGCACCCTGGCCGACGCGGTCGAGAACATCGACATCGGCGGCCCGGCCATGCTGCGCTCGGCGGCCAAGAACTTCGCCCGCGTGGCGGTGTCCACCGATCCGTCGCAGTACGCCGAGCTGCTGGCCTCGCTGGAGGCCAACAACGGCCAGCTGTCGGCTGCCACCCGCTTCGCGTTCTCGGTGGCCGCGTTCAACCGCGTCGCCCAGTACGACGCCGCGATCAGCAACTACCTGTCGGCGGTCACCGCCACCGACGCTGCGGTGCCGGCGCGTACCGAGTACCCGGCACAGATGAACTCCACCTTCGTGAAGGTGATGGACCTGCGCTACGGCGAGAACCCGCACCAGAGCGGCGCGTTCTACCGCGACCTGTATCCGGTGCCGGGCACGCTGGCCACCTTCCAGCAGCTGCAGGGCAAGGAACTGAGCTACAACAACCTGGCCGATGCCGACGCGGCGTGGGAATGCGTGCGCCAGTTCGATGCACCGGCCTGCGTCATCGTCAAGCACGCCAACCCGTGCGGCGTGGCCGTCGGTGCCGGCAACGGCGACGCCTACGAGCTGGCCTACGCCACCGACCCGACCAGCGCCTTCGGCGGCATCATCGCCTTCAACAAGCCGCTGGACGCCGCCACTGCCAAGGTGATCCTGGACCGCCAGTTCGTGGAAGTGCTGATTGCCCCGGACTACGAGCCGGCCGCGCTGGAATACGCGCAGAAGAAGGCCAACGTGCGCGTGCTGCGCATCCCGCACGGCGATGGCCTGAACAACTTCGACAGCAAGCGCGTCGGCTCGGGCCTGCTGCTGCAGTCCTCGGACAACCGCGGCATGACCCGCGACGAACTGAAGGTGGTCAGCAAGCTGGCGCCGACCGACAAGCAGTTCACCGACCTGCTGTTCGCCTGGAAGGTGGCCAAGTTCGTGAAATCCAACGCGATCGTCTATGCCAAGGACAACCGCACCATTGGTGTCGGTGCCGGCCAGATGAGCCGCGTGTACTCGGCCCGCATCGCCGGCATCAAGGCCGCCGATGCGAACCTGGTGGTCGAGGGCTCGGTGATGGCCTCCGATGCGTTCTTCCCGTTCCGCGACGGCATCGACGCCGCTGCCGCCGCCGGCATCAAGGCGGTCATCCAGCCGGGCGGTTCGATGCGCGATGCCGAAGTGATCGCCGCCGCCGACGAACATGGCCTGGCCATGGTGTTCACCGGCGTGCGCCACTTCCGCCACTGATCCTGGAGCGACACGGATGTCCACAGTTTCAATGAAATCGCTGGCCGCCCTCGCCCTCGCGGGCGCGGCCATGCTGGCCGGCTGCAAGCCTGCTGTCGAGCCCAGCGCGAGCCCGAAGGCAGATGCGCCTGCGATGGCCCCCGCCTCACCGGCGCAGCATGTCAGCCGCACCGCTCGACTGCAGGCGTTCCTGGTCCAGCGCTACGGCAGCAACGCCACGCTCTCCGCTGAATGGCGCGGCAGCTGGACCGACGATGGCGATACCCATGCGGTGGACTGGCAGGTCTGCGCGGAACAACCGGTGGTGAGCGGGGACAGCTGGCAGCAGTTGTTGGCCGTGTGCGGTGCGCTGGTCGATGGCGCGCACATCGACCCGGGAACCATCGAGTTCTTTGTGCTGCGCCCCAAGGGCGATGGCTTCGAGGTGACCAGCGAACTGACCGGCGAGCGCTTCGGTAGCGGCGGCCAGCCCGGCACCGCCAGCATCATCCGCGCCGGCAGTGACTTCTATGGTTTCCGCGTCGAGGACGGCTGGTTCGGGCAGGGCTTCTCGCTGCTCTCGCAGTCGCTGATCCTGCCGGGCCCGAACGGCCTGGTGGCCAGTGGCAGCCTGCGCAGCCATATCGACAATGACGCCCAGTACGAGTGCGACACGGTCGACGCCAGTACCGACCCGGACACCGCCAACGACTGCCGCACCCGCCGTTTCAGCATCGATTTCGCCCTGCGTTTCGACGACAGCGACCGCAGCGCGCGGGTCTGGCCATTGCTGATCGACGAAACCGGCACCACCTGCGGTGGCAAGCAGGTCCGGCAGGAACACCGCTTCACCCTGGACCCGAAGACCTGGGCCTATTCCTTCCCCGAATCGCTGCGACGCGAAGGCTGCGAGTGAACCACGCGCGCCGCCGGGGACATCGATCTTCCCTTCCCACGCAATCTGGAATCTCGTGATGAACGTACTTGTCATCGGCTCTGGCGGCCGCGAACACGCCCTGGCATGGAAGCTGGCCCAGTCCTCCCGTGTCACCGAAGTGATCGTGGCGCCCGGCAACGCCGGCACTGCCAGCGAAGACAAGTGCCGCAACGTGGCGGTCAAGGTCACCGATATCGACGGCCTGCTGGCGCTGGCACAGGCCGAAGGCGTGGCGCTGACCGTGGTCGGCCCGGAAGTACCGCTGGTGGCCGGCGTGGTCGACCGCTTCCGCGCCGCCGGCCTGCGTATCTTCGGGCCGACCGCTGCTGCCGCGCAGCTGGAAGGCAGCAAGGCCTACGCCAAGGACTTCCTGGCCCGCCACAACATCCCCACCGCGTTCTACGCCGTGCACACCGAGGTGGACGCCGCGCTGGCCTACATCCGCGACAAGGGCGCACCGATCGTGGTCAAGGCCGATGGCCTGGCCGCCGGCAAGGGCGTGATCGTGGCGATGACCCTGGCCGAAGCCGAGGACGCGGTGCGTGACATGCTCTCGGGCAACGCGTTCGGCGATGCCGGTGCCCGCGTGGTGATCGAGGAATTCCTCGACGGCGAGGAAGCCAGCTTCATTTCGATGGTGGACGGCGTGCATGCGCTGCCGATGGCCACCTCGCAGGACCACAAGCGCGTCGGCGACGGCGATACCGGCCCGAATACCGGCGGCATGGGCGCCTATTCGCCGGCCCCGGTGGTCACCCCGGAGGTGCACGCCCGCGTGATGCGCGAGGTAGTGAACCCGACCGTGCAGGGCATGATCGCCGACGGCATCCCGTTCACCGGCTTCCTCTATGCCGGCCTGATGATCGATGCCAGCGGCGCGCCGAAGGTGATCGAATTCAACGTGCGCTTCGGCGATCCGGAAACCCAGCCGGTGATGCTGCGCCTGCAGTCGGATCTGGTGGAGCTGGTGGAAGCCGCCATCGACGGCCGCCTGGATCAGGTGGAAGCACACTGGGATCCGCGCCCGTCGCTGGGCGTGGTGCTGGCCGCGAAGCCCTACCCGGAAGCACCGATCACCGGTGACGTGATTTCCGGCCTGGATGATGTGCCGGCCAGTGCCAAGGTGTTCCATGCCGGTACGGCATTGGATGCGCAGGACCAGGTCGTCAGCGCCGGCGGCCGCGTTCTGTGCGTGGCCGCACTGGGCGACAGCGTGCGCGACGCGCAGGCGAATGCGTATGCAGGCGTGGCCAAGGTGACCTGGGCCAATGAGTTCCACCGCAACGACATCGGCTGGCGGGCGATCGCACGCGAGGGGTGAGGTCCGGCGCCGCAGCCACGCATGGCGTGGCTCTACAGGCGCCACACCGCCGGGGTAGATCCACGCCACGCGTGGATTGAACACCTCGGAAAAGCAAAGGCCCGGCAGAACCGGGCCTTTGCTTTACAGGACTGCTTCGAGTCCCTTCCGATCAATCAGGTTAAGCAACTTCAGTGACGGTCCGCTGGGCTTCTTTTCGCCCTGCTCCCAGCTGCGTACGGTGGAAACGCTGGTATTGAGAACTCCCGCAAAGACCGGCTGACTGAGCTGCAATGACGTACGCAGGGCACGTATCTGGGCACTGCTGTACTCAGGCACCGGCTCAAGGCAAAGCGCTTCGTAGCTGCTCAATCGACGTTTATCGATGAAACCATGCGCGTGCAGACTCACAGCGGCATCATGCACTGCTTCAAGAAGCGCACTTTTCGCGCGCCGTCGCTCAGGGGTCTTCGTCATGGCTGATCTCCTGTAGATCCCCGTACTCCACGGCACGATTCAACTGCGCCGCACTCATTTTCAGGAACTCCGATGCGTACAACTGCAGCGCATCGCGTTCCGCATTCGTGATCGCAGCACGCTCATTCTTCTCGTAGCCGAAAAGTAAGAACCAATGCCCGCCTCGCTGTGTAGCGACGATGATTCGAACGCTCCCACGCTTTCCTCGCCCCGGCAAGGCAACGCGCTTCTTGAAGATTCCGCCGCCAAGATCAGCATCCACCAGACCCGCTTCCATTTCACGTACCGACCGGTACGGCGCAGCGTCGGACAGGGTGGTCCTGCGCATGCTGCGATTGAAACTTCGTGTGAGGAAGACGCGTGGCATGATCATACCGTGCCACTGCGTGGTACAGCGTGAACATCAGCATCCAGCACATGATCAGGTCGGCGCAACCACCGTCCTGGCGTCAGAATAGAGCCACGTCATGCGTAGCTAAGCCCCACAAACGAAAAAGGCCCGGCACTGCTGCCGAGCCTTTCACAATTGCGACGCCTTTCCGCTTACGCGGTGAACAGCGCCTTCATCTTCTTCAGCGCGTTCGCTTCAACCTGGCGGATGCGCTCGGCGGACACGCCGTACTCGTCGGCCAGCTCCTGCAGCGTCACCTTGCTGTCGGCATCCAGCCAGCGGCGGCGGATGATGTCGCGCGAGCGGGCGTCCAGCTCGGCGAGGCCTTCGCGCAGCAGCTGCATCTGGTTGTCTTCGCTGTCTGCACGTTCGTAGGCCATCGACGGGTCTTCGTCGTTGGCAACCAGGTACGCAGCCGGCGACGGCGGCGCGTGTTCGTTGTCTTCGTCGGCCGGCGCATCGAAACCGATATCGCGACCGGACAGGCGCGACTCCATTTCCATGACCTCGCGCTCGGACACGTTCAGGTCCTTCGCCACCGCGCTGACCTCAGCCGCGTTCATCCAGCCCAGGCGCGTCTTCGACTTGCGCAGGTTGAAGAACAGCTTACGCTGCGCCTTGGTGGTGGCGACCTTCACGATGCGCCAGTTCTTCAGGATGAACTCGTGCATCTCGGCACGGATCCAGTGCACGGCAAAGGAGACCAGGCGCACGCCCATGTCCGGGTCGAAGCGCTTGACCGCCTTCATCAGGCCGATGTTGCCTTCCTGGATCAGGTCGCCCAGCGCAAGGCCGTAGCCGTTGTAGCCGCGGGCCACGTGCACCACGAAGCGCAGGTGCGAATGCACCAGCTCGCGGGCGGCGTCCAGATCGTTGCCGTCGCGGAAGCGACGGGCCAGGTCCTGTTCGTCATCGACCGACAGCACCGGGATCTGGTGCACGGCACCGATGTAGGCGTCCAGCGAACCGAGCGCACTGGGAATCGGGAGATTGTTTGCCACAAGGGCAGTAGAGGTGTTCTGGCTCATAGGCACCCATCTTAGCAGTCCGGGATTTGGACTGCTAAAGGAGGAAAAAGTTCCAGCATCCTATTGATGCAACACTGGTCCCAAACAGAGCCCTACCGTAGCGCGATTTGATGACAGTGGCGAGCATGCTTTTCGGGATTCACAATCCCTTGGAATTCAATCAATTACCTGCTGGAAACCGGCCGATTCCGGTCAAGCGGAGCTGAACGGGCCGTTCTTGAGGCCCATTCAGGCCAGAAGACGTTGCCGGGTGTTCAGGCCCGAAGGCTGAGGGCCGCACCTTTACTACTAAGAAACCCGTTGACAGCCATCCGGCGACATGCTCCGATGCATCAACTAATTCATACGTAGAAGCGCATGGCCCGCCCTGTCTCGCAGAATCCCACCCCCGCCGAGCAGGCCATCCTCGACATCCTCTGGGACAAGGGCGAAGCGTCCGTCCGCGATGTGGCGGATGTGCTCGGCGAACACAAGCCGGTCGCGTACACCACGGTGCTGACCATGTTCAACGTGCTGGCGAAGAAGGGCTTTGTCAGTCATCGCCAGGAAGGTCGCGCCTACATCTATCACGCCACGCTCAGCCGCGAGCAGGCCCGCCGGCAAGCGCTCGACCATCTGCTGCATCAGTTCTTCGACGGCTCACCGAACGTGTTGGCACAGCACCTGGTGGACGAACGCGAAATCGACCGCAACGAACTGCAGGCACTGCAGCAGCGCATCAGCGATGCCAGGGCCGGGAGGAAGGAATGAACCTCATCGACCTGGCGATGGCATTGGGCGCACGACAGTTGCTGTTGTCCGCAATCGTGCTGCTGCCCGCGCTGTGGCTGGCACGGCGGCGGGCCCTCAGTGCCGAACAACGCTCCTGGCTGCTGGCCGCCGCGATGGCCGTTGCCCTGCTGCTGCCGCTCAGCGCCTTCCTGCCGGGCTGGTCGACCACCCTGCCCGCACCGGCACCGCCCGCGGCTGCGTTCCACCCCATGCCCGGCGAAGGGGCAACGGCGGAAGAAGCCATCTTCGAAGCTGGACGGCAGCCCGACATCTACTACGTTGAACTGCCGAAGACCCTGCCGACACTGCTCGCATTGCTGTGGCTGCTGGGCACCCTGTGGCTGGGCATGCGCCTGCTGGATGCGATGCTGCACGCACGCCGGCTGCGGCGGATGGCGCAACCGGCATCCGCCGGACTGCGCGCGGTCCTGGCCGACATCGTGCCCGCCCACGTGATGATCGCCACCTGCGCCGTCGACGGGCCGATGGTCGTCGGCCTATGGCGCCCGACGATCCTGCTGCCGCGCCCGCTGCTGGCCCGCCTGGACAACAGCGTGCTGCGCGACATCGTCCGCCACGAGATTGCACACCTGCAGCGCCGTGACCTGTGGACAAGCACGCTGCTGCGGGCGGGAACAGCACTGTTCTGGTGGAACCCGCTGCTGCACGTTGCCCAGGCACGCCTGGCGGTACTGCGCGAGATGGCCTGTGATGCACGCGCTGCGATGCAGGCACGCGAACCGCTGGACTATGCAGGTTCGCTGCTGGCCAGCGTCGAACAGCTGCAGGCCCTGCGCGAGGAGGCACCCACGCTGGCGCTGGGCATGTTCAGTGCACGCAGCCAGCTGGCGCAGCGCATCGATCAGCTGGTGGACGCCACGCCCCACGCCCCCCGGCGCCACAGCCTGCTGGTGCTGGGCCTGCTGCTTCTGCTGGCCTGCGCCGGCACCGCGGTGGCTGTCTCACCACGGCTCGCCCCATCGCCGGCTGCCAGCGCCTCCGATACGCGCGTCAACACCCTGCTCCAGGCCGCCGGCACGCATGACCTCGTGCAGGTCCGCGCGTTGGCGGCGGCGGGCGTCGATCTCGATGCACGCGTGCTCGGCGATGGCACGGCGCTGATCCAGGCCGTCCGCGCACGCGACCCGGCGATGGTCAACGCCCTGCTGCAGCTGGGGGCCGACCCCGATCGCGCCGCACTGGGCGAGGGCAATCCGTTGATCGTCGCCTCCGCGCTGGGCCTGCAACCCATCATCGAGCAGCTGGTGCAGGCCGGCGCCGACGTCAACCGGGTCGTGACCTATGACGAGACACCGCTGATCAATGCCTCGCGCGAAGGCCACCTGGTCACCGTGCAGTACCTGCTCGCGCACGGCGCCGACATCAACCTGGGCGTGGAAGCCGACGGCTGGCTGGGGCGCTGGCGGACACCGCTGAACCAGGCCGGCAACGCGGCCGTGCGCGACTACCTGCTGGCGCAGGGCGCCCGCCGCGAACGACGCTGACGCCGCCGCATCGCCTCCTGCACTGCGGCGCTGACCCCGTTCCACCCGCAACGACCGGACGCGGCAGGCGTGCGTGGCAACCCCTGCGCCGATCCCAACCCTCTTCCACTCCTGCAAGGATGTCGATGATGAACCGCCTGTTGCTGTGTTCGCTGCTGGCCTGCCTGAGCCCGTTCCGCGTGATGGCCACCGACGCCGTCGCTGAAGACGCTGCGCGCTTTGCCCAGGCAATGGCCCATGGCCTGCGCCCCGGCACGGCCCCGCTGGGCGCGGCGCTGCCGCGATGGTCGATCGAGGAACGCCTTGCCCATTACAAGGTGCCGGGTGCCGCCGTTGCGGTGATCCGCGATGGCAAGGTGGTGTACGCCGCCGGGTACGGCCTGCGCCAGGCAGGCACGCGCGACGCGGTGGATGCCGATACCGTGTTCTCGGTGGGCTCGGTCAGCAAGATGGGCGCTGCGGCGACCACCCTGAAGCTGGTTGCTGCCGGCAAGGTCTCGCTGGAGGAGAACATCGATCCACGCCTGCGCCGCTGGCATGTGCCTGCCGATGCGCAGGGACTGCACCCGCCGATCAACCTGCGCATGCTGCTGTCGCACACCGCCGGCTTCAATGTGCATGGCTTCCAGGACTACCAGCCCGCCGAACGCTTGCCGACCTTGCTGCAGACACTGGATGGACTGGCGCCTGCAAAGAATGAACCGATACGCCTGATCCACGCGCCCGGCCAGCAGGTCGACTATTCCGGTGGCGGCTACACGGTGGTGCAGCTGGCGATCGAAGACCTGACGGGCAGAGCATTCGCCGACGTCGCACGTCGCGAGGTGTTCGCGCCACTGGGCATGTCCCGCAGCACGTACCAGAGCCCCTTGCCTGCCGGCTACGGCAACGTTGCCCATGCGCACGACAACAAAGGCCTGCCGGAGGCCCTGCCACGCGGCTGGCAGAGCTTTCCGGAACAGGCGGCGTCCGGGCTGTGGACCAGCGCCAACGACATGGGCCTGTTCGTCGCGGCCCTGCTGCGCAGCATCCGCACCAAGGATGGATGGCTGCCGCAGTCATTGGCCCTGCAGATGGTCAGCGAAGTGGCGCCGGCCGGTCGTGGCCTGGGACCGGAGCTGGCCGGCAACGGCGCCAGTCGCCGCTTCTTCCACAATGGCAGCAATGACAGCTATCACGCCGGCATCGAAGGCTACCCGGAGAGCGGCGATGGATTCGTCATCCTGACCAATGGCGACAACGGCCCCGCACTGCGCGGGGAAATCCGCAATGCCCTTTCCGACGCACTCGGCCACAATGCCAAACCAGTCATCCGCACGCTTGACCCGGCGCTTCTGCGCGACAGCTACCCAGGTTTCAGCGGCCACTTCGTACTCGATGGCGCGCTGCCGATGGACGTCCGCGGCGGTCTCGCTGACTGGTTCGAAGCCACGACGTTGGACGTACAGGCAGGCCAAGCGGGACTGGAACTGCGCCTTCCAGGACGGGGCAAGGCCGTCATGCTCCAGGCACTGACCCCTGTCCGCTTCCTCGCCGGCAGCGTAGGTGCGGAGCTGCTGTTCCACCGTGGTGGCGACGGCACGGTCCAAGCCCTCAGCGTGATTGCCGAAGGCGCGCGTGCCTACTATCGGCGCGCGGATATCGCGCCAGCAGCGGGCCATTGATCCATCGCTGGCGGCGCCGGGCTACTGCCCGGCCCGCTCAGAGCGCCGAACGCGGCGGCAGCGACCAGTCGATCGGGGCCTGGCCGCGGCGCTGCAGGTACTCGTTGGCCATCGAGAAATGCTGGCAGCCCAGGAAGCCGCGGTGGGCCGACAGCGGCGACGGGTGCGGCGACTTCAGCACACGGTGGCGGCGGGTATCAATGACCTTGCCCTTCTGCTGCGCGTAGGCACCCCAGAGCATGAACACCAAGCCTTCGCGTTCGCGGTTGAGCACGTCCACCACGTGATCGGTGAAGCCTTCCCAGCCGCGGCCCTGGTGTGCGCCGGCCTTGCCCTCCTCCACCGTCAGCACGGCATTGAGCAGCAGCACGCCGCGCTGCGCCCATGGGATCAGGCAGCCGTGGTCCGGGCGCGGGATACCGAGATCGCTCTCGATCTCCTTGTAGATGTTCAGCAGCGACGGCGGCACCGGCACGCCCGGCGGCACCGAGAAACTCAGGCCATGCGCCTGGCCACGGCCGTGGTACGGGTCCTGGCCGAGGATCACCACCTTCACCTGCTCAAATGGCGTGGCGTCGAACGCGGCGAAGATCTGCGGGCCGGGCGGGAATACCGCCGCGCCACTGGCCTTGCGCTGGCGCAGGAAGCCGGACAGCTCGCGCATCTGCGGCTGCAGGAGGTAATCGCCGACATGCTGCTTCCAGCTCGGTTCCAGCTGGATCGCCGGGGTGTCCGCTACTTCATCAATCATTGCACCACTTCATCGAATCAGGGGTCCATCGTTCAACCGGGCCAGGCGCAGCTGGAACAGCACCTTGGTGACCAGCAGCCGTTCTTCGATCGGCTTGAGCACCAGGTCGTTGGCGCCGGACTGCAGCAGCCCGGTCTGGTTGTGCGGGTTGCCGTCGCCGGTCATCACCAGCACCGGCAGGCGGCGCTTGCCGTAGCCGAAGTCCACGCGCACGCGCTGCACCACGTCGCGGCCGCTCAGTTCGCCCTTCAGGGTGACGTCGGTCAGCACCAGGTCGATGCGGTGGCGGCTGCGGCCCAGCGACTCGGCGGTGAGCAGGGTGAACGCCTCTTCGGCGCTGACCACGTGCAGCACGTTCAACTGCTGGCGTTCGAGCATGCGCTTGGTGGCCTCGGCCACCACGCGGCTGTCCTCGATGTAGAGGATGGTCGCGCCGGGAATGGTCTGCGGCTGCACATAGCCGCGGATGAAGGTCGCCAGCGCCTCGTGGCCCAGCGCCTTGTCGAAATAGTCGGTGACGTACTCGGTGAAGCGACGCTGCTCCAGGTGCTGCTGGGCATCGCCGGACACCACGATCACAGGCACATAGGCCTGGCCGGCCGCTTCGCGGACCATCCGCGCCAGCGCCAGGCCGTCGCCATCACGCAGGGTCAGCGAGGTGGTCACCAGGTCCACCGGGCCCTGCGCCAGCGCCTGCTGCGCATCCTCGATGCTGTCGCAGCCGATCACCTCCACGCCCGGCAGGTCGCGCTGCAGGACGTCGGCGATCAGCTTGCGGACCAGCTTCGAGCCATCGACCACCATCACCCGCGTCGCGGGCCCTTCAAGGTGCTTCAGCGCTTGCGGTTGCATGCCGGTCTCAGGTGTCGGTCGGGCGGGTCTGGCGCAGGAAGTGGCCGGTAACCAGCCACGCGCCCAGCCAGCCCAGCAGCAGCGTGCCGAGCAGGACCAGGCCGCCGTGCAGCAGGTCCAGGCCGTGCAGCACGAACGGGCTGCCGTAGCTGCGCGAGAGTTCGGCCAGCGGCACGCGCAGTGCGGCACCGGCGGCGCCGATCAGCGCCAGCGCAACCGCGCCGGCGCCCAGGCCATACCACGCACCCAGGTACAGGAACGGGCGGCGGATGAAGCCATCACTGGCGCCGAGCAGCTGCAGCACGCCGATCTCTTCGCGGCGGGCCTGGATGTCCAGGCGCACGGTGTTGCCGACCACCAGCGCGGCACCGACGCCGAGCAGGACCGACAGCACCTGCACCAGCCGCGCGCCGAACGCCAGCCAGGCATCCAGGCGCTGGCGCCACAGTGCATCGTGCTGCACCAGGTCGGCCTCGGGCAGGCTCTCCAGCGCGCGTGCCAGGCGCGCGTCGTCCTTGCCCTGGCCGGGGGTGATCACCAGCAGCGAGGGCAGCGGGTTGTCATTGAGTGCGTCGATCGCCTCGCCGAGGCCGGCGTCGCGCAGTTCCTGCAGGCCCTGCTCGGGCGTGCGCACGTTCACTTCGGCCACGTCGTCGCGGTCGCGCAGCTGGCCGGCCAGGCGCAGCGCGCCGGGGCCATCGACGTTGCCCTTCAGGAACACATTGATGTCGCGCGACTGCTGCACGCTGCCGGCGAACTGCTTGAGGTTGTCCAGCGCGATCGACAGGCCCAGCGGCAGGGCCAGCGCCAGCGCCATGACCATCACCGTCAGCAGGGTCGCCCACGGCTTGCGGCAGGCACGGCCGAGGCTGAACACCACGCTGTGCGCGTGGTGCTGGAACCAGACGCCCACGCGCGAGGGGGCGGCGGCTTCGCTGTTTTCGTTCTTCGCCATGCGTTACTCCGCCAGATCCTGCGGCGAGATGTCATCCACCAGCCGGCCGTGGTCGAGGATCAGCACGCGCTTGCGCATGCGGCGCAGCAGCGGCAGGTCGTGGCTGACCACCAGCACGCTGGTGCCGCGCGCGGGCAGCTCGGCGAACAGGGCCATGATCTCCGCCGCCAGGGTCGGGTCGAGGTTGCCGGTCGGCTCATCGGCCACCAGCAGCTTGGGCT
Source organism: Stenotrophomonas sp. FR024 (assembly GCF_047500745.2). Lineage (NCBI taxonomy): Bacteria > Pseudomonadati > Pseudomonadota > Gammaproteobacteria > Lysobacterales > Lysobacteraceae > Stenotrophomonas > Stenotrophomonas sp. FR024. The sequence goes on along the minus strand of NZ_JAXAXM020000003.1, from coordinate 97,109 downwards.
CACCGACGATGGCGCGGGCGATGCCGACGCGCTGCTGCTCACCGGCCGACAGCTGCGAGGGCAGCGCCTTCTCGCGGTGGCCCAGGCCCATCCGTTCCAGCACCGAGCGCACGCGCTTGCTGATGTCGCCACGGCGGGTGCCGCGCAGGATCAGCGGCAGCGCCACGTTCTCGGCGATCGAGCGGTCCATCAGCAGGCGGTGGTCCTGGTAGACCGCACCCACCGCGCGACGGTGGCGGGGCACATCGCCGCCACGCACCTTCAGCAGGTTGCGCTCGTCGAACACCACCGCGCCACGGCTGGGCCGCTCGTCCAGATGGATCAACTTGAGCAGGGTGCTTTTGCCCGCACCGGAATGGCCGGTGACGAACAGCATCTCGCCCGGCGCGACCTCGAAGCTGACATCGGTCAGTGCCTCGTGGCCACCGGCGTACTGTTTGCTGACATTGTCGAAGCGCAGGACACTCATGCCCCGATTATGCAGGACCGGCGCGACGTCGTGGAGACGGTCACACGATCGGTAGTGCCGGCCGCTGGCCGGCAACCCACACAGCTGCCGGCCAGGGTGGGTGCCGACCGTTGGCCGGCACGCCCTTGAAGCCACCCGACCAACGGTCGGGTGCTACCCGCTGATCGACAGCGCCGATCAGCTACCCGACAGCATCCGGCGGATCTTGCGGCCGATGCGGGTCAGGAACGAATCGCCGGTATCAGCAGCCGTGCGCACCGGCTTGGCCACCACCTGCACCGGGGTGACCGGGCTGGCGCCATTGCCGGCGGCGTTCTGCACACCCTCGGCACCTTCGACCGGACGGCCGTGGCGACGACGACGGCGCTTGCGCGGCTTGTGCTCACCGTCCACCGCACCTTCCGGTGCGCCTTCAGCACGCGGCGGGCGCGGCGGACGCGGGGCCTGCGCGGCAGCGCCTTCGGCACCGGCGGCCGGGGCGGCAGCGCCCTGCTCGCCTTCCACGCGCGGCTTGCGCGGGCCACGCGAACGGCGCTCGCCGCTGCGCTCACCGTCGCGGCCACCGCGGCCACCACCACTGCCGGAACGGCCGCCACTGCGGCCACCGCCACGGCGCTCTTCCTCGGCAGCGCGGGCTTCGCGCGCTTCGCGGAAGATCTGGCCGACGCTTTCGTTGTCCTCGCCTTCCTCGCCCGCAGCCGGGGCCGGGCGTTCCGGGCGCGGCAGCGGCGTCAGCAGTTCCTTGGTGACCGGCTCGGACGGAATCTTCTGCTCGATATAGGCCTCGATGTCCGGCAGGCCCATCGCGTAGCGCTCGCAGGCGAAGCTGATCGCATCGCCCTCTTCGCCCAGGCGCGCGGTACGGCCGATGCGGTGCACGTAGTCTTCGGCGTCGAACGGCAGGTCGTAGTTGTAGACGTACTTGATGCCATCGATGTGCAGGCCGCGCGCGGCCACGTCGGTGGCCACCAGGATTTCCAGCTGGCCCTTCTGGAAGCGGTTGAGCAGGCTCTCACGCTTCTTCTGCGGCACGTCGCCGGACAGCACGCCGACGCGGTAGCCGGCCTTTTCCAGCGAACGGGCGACGCGTTCGACGAACACCTTGGTGTTGACGAAGACCATGGTGCGCGCGCCTTCGCTGCGCGACAGCAGACCCAGCAGCAGCGGGATCTTCTCGTCGTCCGCCGGGAAGTAGATGCGCTGGCGCACGCGCGCGGCGGTGATGGTCTCGGCTTCAACCACCAGCTTCTGCGGTTCGTTCATGTGCTCGTAGGCCAGCTCCAGCACGCGGTGGCTGAGGGTGGCACTGAACAGCAGGGTCTGGCGGGTGGTGCGCTCGGGCATGCGGCGCAGCAGGAAGCGGATGTCCTTGATGAAGCCCAGGTCGAACATGCGGTCGGCTTCGTCCAGCACGCAGATCTCGCAGGCGTGCAGCGAGACCACCTTGTGCTGCTTCACGTAGTCGATCAGGCGGCCCGGGGTGGCGATGATCACGTCCACGCCCTGCTGCAGCAGTTCGCGCTGCTTGTCGTAATCCACGCCGCCGTAGACCAGAGCGAAACGCAGGCCCAGGTCGGAACCGAACTTCACCGCATCCTTGTGGATCTGGATGGCCAGCTCGCGGGTCGGGGCGAGGATCAGCGCACGCGGATCTTCCGGCTTGCGATCGGCCAGCGCCGGACGCGTCAGCAGGCGGTTCACGACAGCGACCAGGAAGGCCAGGGTCTTGCCGGTGCCGGTCTGGGCCTGGCCGGCAACATCACCACCGGGCAGCGCGACCGGCAGGGTCAGCGCCTGGATCGGGGTGCAGCGGGTGAATCCGGCTCCTTCAAGGCCGGCCTGCAGGGCCGGGTGCAGCTCGAAGGAGGAAAAGGTCAAATCGGTCAGCGGTTTGTCGCTCATGAGTCCGTCTTGGTATGGCCGCCGGCCCGTGGGGCGGCTGGCACTTCATCGTCTAGGGGCACCGTCGCAAACTGCGGCCCCTGCGGCGGGTTGGCAGGCTGGGACCACCCGGTCCGCGCGCCGCACAATGGCCCAGTTTAACGCACTCGGGCAGGCAAACCGGAATGCCCGGTCTCACCGGATGGAGAGACGACGCGCCTTCATCCAGCCACACCGGACTTGAACGACCCCGCCGGTCCCGCTGGTGTCGCCCGCTGCCACCCCCATCTTCGGGAAGACAGTGAAATCCGACACATACCGGGCTTCGAAGCGATCACGATACGCTGGGTTCCAGCCGGCGCCTGTCCCCGCCCTGCGATAGGGGTACACTGCCGGCCGTGAGCGTCCAGGCATCCCGCCGAACGCACCGTGGCAGTGCGCCGCGAGGCAACGACGAGGGTCGCGCCACCGGGCATGGCCCAGTTCACCCACCTCCGGCATGGCCGGGTGCAATCCAAGACGAGAAACCAAGATGAGCGACAAGGTTGTACATGTCGGCGACGCCGACTTTGATAGCGCAGTGCTGAATTCCAAGGAACCGGTGCTGGTCGATTTCTGGGCCGAGTGGTGTGGCCCGTGCAAGATGATCGCCCCGGCGCTGGACGAACTGGCCGACGCCTACCAGGGCCGCGCCAAGATCGCCAAGGTCAACGTCGACCACAACCGTGCGCTGGCCGCCAAGTACCACGTGCGTTCGATTCCGTACCTGGTCGTGTTCAAGGACGGCGAGAAGGTCGGCGAGCAGATCGGCGCGGTGGGCAAGGCCCAGCTGGCCGGCCTGCTGGACAAGGCCCTGGCCTGATCCTGCTGTTTTCCGGCAGCCGCCACCCGCGGCTGCCGGCGGACGCCCAGCGTCCATGATGAATGCTGTTCCCGGCAGCCCTTGCACGGCGCCGCAGGCCGATGATAGTGTCGGCACATCCGGCCGCGTTCGCGTGCCGCACCCTCTGGACGCAGTTTCTTCCAGACCCATTCCCAACGTTCGCCGCCCCAGCCGGGCGCTCGCACCTTCAAGCGAGGAATAACGCTCTTGTCCGATAACACTTCCGAAACCGGCAGCGCCGATGCGCCCGCCGAAAAGCGCGTGCGCAAGCCCCGCGTGAGCAAGGCCGCCGCCCCGGCAGCCGCCGAAACCAGCGCCGCTCCGGCGCAGCCGACCCTGCCGCTGGCCGCCGCGCCCGAGGCACCGGCCCCCGCCCCCGCACCGAGCGCGCCCGCCGCCGAGGCCCCTGCCAGCAGTGGCGGTGGCGAAGGTGGTGAGGGTCGCGAATCCGGCCAGCCGCGGCAGCAGAACCACCAGGGGGGCGGCCAGAACCAGGGCCAGAACCCGTACAACCAGAACGGCCAGCAGGGCCAGGGGCAAGGCCAGGGCAACCGCCGTGACCGCTTCCGCAACCGCCGCGACCGTGACCGCAACAACAACCGCTTCCGCGACGACGGCATGCCCAACGACGGCGGCGAGCAGCAGCCCTTCGTGCCGCGTCCGCACGCCAACGTGCCCGAGGGCTTCCCGGTCTACTCGCTGAGCGACCTCAAGCGCATGCCGGCACAGAAGCTGCTGGAAATCGCCGAGCAGCTGCAGATCTCCGAAGGCGTGGCCCGTGCCCGCAAGCAGGACGTGATCTTCGCCCTGCTGAAGGTGCTGACCCGCCACGGTGACGGCGTCGCCGCCGACGGCGTACTGGAAATCCTGCCGGACGGCTTCGGCTTCCTGCGCGCGGCTGAAGCCAGCTACCTGGCCGGCCCGGACGACACCTACATCTCGCCCAGCCAGATCCGCCGCTTCAACCTGCGCACCGGCGACCACATCTCCGGCCGCATCCGCTTCCCGAAGGACGGCGAGCGCTACTTCGCGCTGAACATCGTCGACACCATCAACGGCGAGCCGATCGAAGCGTCGAAGAACAAGGTGCTGTTCGAGAACCTGACCGCACTGTTCCCGCGCCGCCGCTTCACCCTGGAGCGCGGCAACGGTTCGTCGGAAGACATCACCGGCCGCATCCTCGACCTGATGGCCCCGCAGGGCAAGGGCCAGCGCTCGCTCATCGTGTCGCAGCCGAAGGCCGGCAAGACCATGATGATGCAGCAGGTCGCCACCGCCATCACCACCAACCATCCGGACGTGCACCTGATCGTGCTGCTGATCGACGAACGCCCGGAAGAAGTGACCGAGATGCAGCGCACCGTGCGCGGCGAGGTCATCAGCTCGACCTTCGACGAGCCGGCCGCGCGCCACGTGCAGGTGGCCGAAATGGTCATCGAGCGCGCCAAGCGCCTGGTCGAGCACAAGAAGGACGTGGTGATCCTGCTCGACTCGATCACCCGCCTGGCCCGCGCCTACAACAACGTGGTGCCGAGCTCGGGCAAGGTGCTGACCGGTGGTGTGGACGCCAACGCCCTGCACCGCCCGAAGCGCTTCTTCGGTGCCGCGCGCAACGTGGAAGAAGGCGGCAGCCTGACCATCATCGCCACCGCGCTGGTCGATACCGGCTCGAAGATGGACGAGGTGATCTACGAAGAGTTCAAGGGCACCGGCAACAGCGAAGTGCACCTGAGCCGCCGTATTGCTGAAAAGCGCGTGTTCCCGGCCATCGACATCAACCGTTCCGGCACCCGCCGCGAAGACCTGCTGATCGAACCGGAGCTGCTGCAGAAGATCTGGATCCTGCGCAAGCTGCTGCATCCGATGGATGAAATGGCCGCGATGGAGTTCCTGCTCGACAAGATGAAGAACACCAAGTCCAACGACGAGTTCTTCGGTTCGATGAAGCGCTGATCCCTGGCGCTGCATCAGAAGAAACCTGCCGCTCGCTGCGGCAGGTTTTTTTTTGCCTGCAGGGCGACGCACTTCACTTCGCTGGCGCCCGCTTTTGGCGATAATCCGCGCGATACCCTGCCCGGCCCCCGTGGGCCCTGCCACCGATTCCCGCTGTCGCCCCTTCCGGAGAACCGGTCGGGTCCAGCCTCCTGCCGGATCCGTCGACGCATGCGAACGCTGTCTCCCCGCCTCAACCTGGGCAAGCTGATCCTCGCCCTGGCCCTGCTCAGCGCCATCATCGCGCTGGCCAACACCCTGCTGGCCAGCTACCGGGTGCAGCGCGACCAGCTGGTCGGCAATACCCTGGAAGCCAACCGCGTCTACGCCACCAAGCTGGCCGAGACCACCCAGAACTTCCTGCTGGCCGCGCAGCAGCAGCTGGCCTATGCCGCGACCCGCCTGGGCGAGGACGACCTTGATCCGAAGCAGGCCCAGGATGAAGCCAGCCGCCTGCAGCTGCAGTCCAGCAGCTTCAACTCCTCGCTGGTGGTGGATGCCGACGGCCTGGTGATCGCCACCTCGCCGCAGACCCTGCAGCTGCAGGGTGAGGTGCTGCACAGTGTCGGCAACAACGCGGCACTGGCGGCGCGCCAGCCCATGATCAGCGATCCCTACCAATCGGCCACCGGCAAGCTGCTGGTGTCGCTGTCGCACCCGATCTTCGACCGCCAGGGCCGCTATCGCGGCTATGTCAGCGGCACCCTGTACCTGCGCCAGCGCAGTGCACTGCACACGCTGCTGGGCAAGCACTACTACCGCGACGGTTCCTACCTGTACGTGGTGGACCGCAATGGCCGCCTGCTGTACCACGCCGATGGCAAGCGGGTGGGTGACTACGTGGTCGGCAACCCGGCGGTGAAGGCCGTGGTGCGCGGAGAACGGGGCGCACAGCAGGTACGCAACAACCGCGGCGTGTCGATGCTGGCCGGCTATGCACCGGTGGCGGCCACCGGCTGGGGCATCATCGCGCAGCGCCCGACCGAGGCCACCCTGCAGCCGCTATCGCGGTTGATGACCGCAGTGATCTGGAATGCGATTCCACTCGGCCTGCTGTCGCTGCTGGTCACCTGGTGGTTCGCGCGCCGCATTTCGATGCCGCTGTGGCAGCTGGCGCGCAACGTGCAGGGCGGCGAGGACACCGGCAACGCGATCAACCACGTCAGCGGCATCCGCGCCTGGTACTTCGAGGTCGCCCAGCTCAAACAGGCGGTGCTGCACAGCTTCAATGCGCTGCAGGATCGTATCGGCACGCTCAACCGTGCCAGCCGCACCGACCCGCTGACCGGCCTGCTCAACCGCCGCGGGCTGCAGCAGGCGCTGGATGCGCTGCAGGTGCAGGGCATTCCGTTCGCGATCCTGGCGCTGGACATCGATCGCTTCAAGTCGATCAACGACAGTTACGGGCATGACGTCGGCGACAACGCCATCGTCCACATCGCCGACCAGATGCGCCGCTACTCGCGCGACAGCGACATCCTCTGCCGCGCCGGCGGCGAGGAATTCCTGCTGCTGCTGCCGGGCATCAGTACTGAATCGGCCCGCCAGGCCGGTGAACGCCTGCGCCAGCACATCGCCGACCATCCGTTCGAACCGGTCGGCACCATCACCGTATCGCTGGGCGTGGCCCACTTCCCCAGCTTCCATGTCGACGCAGAACAGGCGCTGCGGCTGGCCGACAAGGCGCTGTACATGGCCAAGGAACAGGGCCGCAACCGGGTGGTGGTCTACCCGTACGCCGACTGACGCGGAGCCGGGCTGCCCGGCTCCGCAGCGGGTCTCAGCCCTGCGCCAGCGGGGTCAGCAGGCGCAGGCCGCGCTTGGCGCCGTCCACCATGTAGACGCCGCCTTCCGGCAGCAGATCGCTGCCGACCTGCTCGACCGGGTCCGCCTCGCGCCACGGGACGGTCTGCCGCGGCCCCGGAATGAAGGCGCGCCAGCGGCCATAGCGTTCCGCCACTGCATTGGGATCATTGTTCAGGGCGAAGTTCACCGGGATGCGAACCGTCCAGCTGTCCCGGGTGCTGTCCTCGCCGGTGGTCGGCGGCTTGAAGGTCCACGTGCGGGCGGTGCTGACACTGGCTCTGGCCAGGATGTCGCGCATCTTGGCCAGGGTCCGCTCAGGTGCGACCACGGCCATGTTCACCTGCTCGGCGGCCACATCGGCCACTGTTCCGTCACGGGCCACCTTGACCAACAGCAGCACCTCACCCTGGCCACCGTTACGGTAGGCCGCTTCCGGGTAGCGCGGCGGCGTCATGTGCAGCTGGGTCACCGAATCGGTGGCCTTCGGATCGTACTCGCTGAAGTCGACACTGGTCATGCTGATTTCATAACCGCCATCGGCCGCAGCCTTGCCGCGCAGGCGAACGCGCAAAGGGGCCCGCGTGGCCACCGCCTGGCCATCGCGCAGCGTGGGCTCGAAGCGCCAGCCACCGATGGTGCCTTCCACGAAGGAGGCGATGCTCGGGGCCACCATGGCTTTCTGGTCCAGCACCAGCGAACGGACCGCGCCCTCCGGCGTGACCTCGATATGACCGGACAGCACCATGCTCATTTCCGCAGTCGCACGTACAGCACGTGCGGTCTGCGCAGTGGCATCGCCTGCAAGCAGGGGGGCGCCGGCACCTACGGCCAGCGCGAGGGCGAGAAACAGTGGGGAACGCATCATTGCCGGATCCTTGGTGATGAACGGCGAGCCTATCCCAGTCCCAGCCGCCATGACAGCCGGTTCACGCCAGCCGGTGTGCGCCCGCGTAGGGCGGCGTGTCCGGATAATCACCCCGGGCGAAGCGTTCCTGCAGGCCCTGCCACCAGCCCGGGTCGAACAGGTGCCGGTAGTGCTCGCGCACGGCTGCCAGCTCCGCAGCAGGCAGGCCCATGAACGGACCGAAGCGCTCGGGAAACACGTCGCGCGGGCCGACATGGAACCACGGCTCGTCGGCCATCGCTTCCTCTGGCGTGCGTGGCTGCGGCCAGGCGCGGAACACGCAGTCGCTGACCAGGCACAGCTCGTCATAGTCATAGAACACGGCCCGGCCGTGCCGTGACACACCGAAGTTCTTCGGCAGCATGTCGCCGGGGAAGATGTTGTTGCGCGCCATGTCGGTGATCGCCTGCGCGTAGTCGAGCACCGCCGCGCGCACCGCCTCGCCGGACTGCTCGCGCAGGTACAGGTTCAAAGGTCGGAAACGACGTTGCACATAGCACAGTGCGACTTCGACCTCGTCGCCATCGACACGTACGCTCTGCGCGCACTGCTGCAGCAGCTCTTCCAGCAGGGCCGGCGCGAAGCGCTCGCGCGGGAAACGCAGGTGGCGATAAGGCTGCGCATCAAGCAGGCGGCCGACACGATCGAGATTGAACACCAGCGCGTACTTCTCTTCCACCTGCTGCCGCGACATTGCCTTGGGCCAGGCGAAACGGTCACGGATCAGCTTGAACACCAATGGATAACTGGGCAGGGTGAACACCGCCATGACCATGCCCGGCGTGCCTTCGGCATGCACCAGCCGTTCCTGCGGATGCTCGTTGAAGTGGCGGAAGAAGGTTCGGTAGCGCTCGGTCTTGCCCTGCTTGGCACGTCCCAGCACCGTGTAGATCTCGTCGATCGGCTTGCCCGGCAGCAGGCTGCGCAGGAACACCACCGCGTCGCCCACGGTGCCCAGGTCAGCCTGGAAGTAGCTGCGCGACACGCCAAACAGATGGGCGACATCACGGCGCCGGGTCAGCACCGCATCGGCACGCAGGCCGCGCGCATCGTTGACCAGGGCAATCACGCATGGCGAAAAGCGATGCTCGCCGAACACGCGGCCAACCAGGTAAGCGCGGCGCTCGCGGTAGAACACCGTGTCGAGCAGTTCGATGCTGCGTACCGGCGTGTCCCCCCAATGGGCGAGGTCGTCCTGCAGGCGCACGGCGATGGCCGCCGCACAGCGCAGCTGGTGCGCATAGGGGATGTCGAAGCGGTAGTCGGCCAGCACGCGTTGCAGGGCCTCCACCGGCCGCGTCGGCGAGACCGCGTAGGTATGCCGCGCGACAGGATGGGTGATTGCATCGGAGGGCTCGACGTCGAAAGCAATGAATTCCAGCGCCGGGTCCACGCCGCGGGTAGCGAACAGGCGCCGCGACAGCGTGTTGTAGAAGGTCTTGTACAGCTCGGCGTCGATCAGGCCCTGCAGCAGCGCGCTGTACTGCGCGTGCACCTGCAGCCACAGCGCGCGCTCGCCGATCGCGTCATCGGCGAGGCGGCGCAACGCATCCATCTGCTCGGCGATGCACAGGTCGTACAGGGCGATGCGCTCGACCGCATCCTGTCGCGCACCAGCCCAATCGCGCTGCTCGAAGCGCTGCCGCGCCCGCGCGGTGATCGCCGCGAAGCGGGCATGGTACTGCTCGAAACCATCGCGGATGGCACCGGCGATACGCGGCGCCAGTACGGTTGCGATGACAGGCTCTGACATGCACGGCGTACCCGGGGAGGACCGTCTCCACCATACGCTGGCGTGGGGTGGCTTGTGTAGAGTCGAGCAAGCTCGACTCTACAACGCGCCGGTGGATCAGATCGCCAGTTCGGCCTCTACGTCCTGCACCTTGCGCCGCGCCAGCGCCAGGTTGGATTTGGTCCGGTCCAGCACGATGTAGAAGAACAGGCCCTTCTTCTTCGCCACCGGGCGCATGATGTGGTACGCCTTGCCCAGCGAGATCAGGATGTCCTCGATGCTGTCGTTGAGGTTCAGCGACGCGGCGGTCTTCATCTTGGCGCGGATCACTTCAGTGTTGCCGGCGGCGGCCACTTCCATGTCCATGCCGGCACCGGCTTCGCCCAGCAGCATGCCGCTTTCGTAGTCGACCAGCGCCACTGCCTGCGCGCCGTCGATGCCCATCAGTGCGTTCAACGATTCATTCAATCCAGCCACGTCGCACCCCTTGTCGATGTTGGTTCGAGCCCCTCGTTCCCCTGCGGCCGGGCTCACGATCCGCCGAGTTCGGCCAGGATCGCCTGGCCACATTCCCTGCTCTGCCACAGCACCTGGCCGATCACGCTGCGCTGGTCGCAGGCCGCCATCAGCAGCAGCGGTGCGCGCCCTTCGGCCTGGATCGCCAGCATCAGCACCTTGCCGCCCCCGGCCTCCAGCATCAGCGTCTGCAGATCGCCCAGCAGCAGTTCGCGGCCCACTGCCGCGGCCAGCGCCAGCATCGCGCTGGTCATCGCCGCCAGCCGCTCACCGCGCCCTCCGGCCCCGGCACTGACCAGGGCGAAGCCATCGACACTGGCCAGCACCACCGTGCGCACGCCTTCGACCCGCTGCTGCAGGTCCTGCAGCAGCGGCTGCAGTCGCTCACGCTGACCGGCATCGGGCAGTACCGCCATCTGCCCGTCAGCCATGCGCCGCCACCAGTGCGTGCGCTTCCATTTCGCTCATCAACACATCCATCAGCAACAGTCCCTGTTCGCGGTCGCGGGCATCCACCGCCAGCAGCGGCAGTGGTTGGTCGTCAAGGCTGGCACGGGCGGCCCAGTCGTCCAGTGCGGCCTGCGGTGCCTGGTCCAGGTGGGTGACCGCCACCACCAGTGCCAGGGATGATGCGAACGGCTGCAGCACCTGCAGGTAGTCCTCCAGCTCGCTGGCCAGCCCGGCACGACGCGCATCCAGCAGCAGCACCGCGCCACGCGCGCCCTGCAGCAGGATCGGCCACAGGAAATCGAAACGCTGCTGGCCGGGTGTGCCGTAGAGACGCAGGCGTTCGCCATTGGGCAGGTCGATGTCTGCGTAGTCCAGCGCTACGGTGGTGGAGGCCTTGTCGGCGCCGAAGCGATCACTGTTGGCCACATCCGTGTCGACCACCGCGCCAACCGCGATGCTGCGTACCAGGGTCGACTTGCCGCTGCCCATGCCGCCAAGCACCACCACCTTGTGCTCACGCATTGCGTTCGCTCCCGCGCAGGTGCCGCCACAGGCGGGCAAGCAGGCCGTTGTCGGTGCGGGTGCCACCTGTCGCCATCAGCGGCGCCGCCGGTGCAGTCTGCAGCTGCGCGTAGCCGCACAGGTAGGCGGCATGGATGAAATCGCGCACCGCCGCAGCCGGCAAATCAAGCAGCATCACGCACTCGTCAACCGTGCACGCGCGCTTGAGCAGCAGCGAACACAGGCGGAAGCCATCATGGTCGTGGCCCAGTACGCGGAAGTCCGGCCAGCGCAGCAGCTTCACTGAAGCGCCACGCAGGCGTTCGTCCAATGCCTGCCAATGGCGGCTGCGTTGCGCCCACTGCCACAGCAGCGGTCGCAGTGGCTGGCGTGGCCGCTCACCGGCCAGCGCCTGCAGGCGTGCGGGTGTCAGCGCATCCAGTTGCAGGCGTTCGAAGGCATCGGCCAGACGCTCCACCAGCGCCGCAGCCGGTTCCTGCAGCAGCACGGCCTGGTCGTGCTCCAGATCCATCAGCAGCAGAGGCTCGCCCGCATCACTCAACAGTGCCTGCCCCTGTCGCAGCGGCAGCCGCTCGCGCAGCAGGCGGGTGATGGCGTGTGCACCATCGGCCAGACGGATCGGTGCGGGTGCGTGCATGGCCATGGGCTCCGGTGCCAACTGCATGCGGCGCAGCGCGCGGCCGATGGCACCATCGTCAAGCACGTCCTGGTGCCCATCACCGTCACGCAGCTGGCCGCCCAGGTCTTCGATCCAGCACTGCAGTCGCGGACGCTGCTGACGCATGCGCTGGGCCGCGTTGCGCAGCGCCGGCGTATCGCGGATGACCAGCAGATCGCAATCATCCAGGTCCTGGCTGCGGCGGATCTGGCCGTCCGGCAGGGCCGATGCCACGCGCAGCCGCTGCAGCAGGGCCTGCTCGCCCTGGATGTCGGTTCCCACTACCAGCACGCGTGCCATCCGTGTTCCCCGTGCGGCCACCTCCCCGGTGGCCTCGCGTCGCCAAGGCTAGGGCATCGCCAGCGGCAGCCGTCGTGATCGACTGCTCAGATCGAGGGCGGTTGCAGGCTGTCTCCTATCCGTTCTGCGACGGCCATCGCGGGCAAGTTTCATGCCCCTTTGACGGCATTCCGACAGCCGATGGATGTCACGGTTCTGGTCCCCGGTAGATCCACGCCATGCGTGGATGAAGGGCCGCAGTAATCCTGGCCCAAAAAGAAACCCGCGCCGAAGCGCGGGTTCCGGTGTCACGGCCGAGCGGCGATGGATCAGCCGCGCAGCTGCTCCAGCGCGGCGTTGAAGGTCGCGCTCGGGCGCATCGCCTTGCTGGCCTTGGCCACGTCCGGGCGGTAGTAGCCGCCGATGTCCACGGCCTTGCCCTGCACCGCGATCAGCTCGTCAACGATCTTCTGCTCGTTGTCGGTCAGCGCCTTGGCCAGCGGGGCGAAGCGTGCCTTCAGTGCGGCGTCTTCGTCCTGCGCGGCCAGCGCCTGCGCCCAGTACAGCGCGATGTAGAAGTGGCTGCCGCGGTTGTCGATGCCACCCAGCTTGCGCGACGGCGACTTGTCGTTGTCCAGGAACTGGCCGTTGGCTTCGTCCAGCGCCTTGGCCAGCACGCGGGCTGCGGCGTTGTCGTAGCGGTTGCCCAGGTGTTCCAGCGACGCGGCCAAGGCCAGGAATTCGCCCAGCGAATCCCAGCGCAGGTAGTCCTCTTCAACGAACTGCTGCACGTGCTTCGGGGCCGAACCACCGGCGCCGGTCTCGAACAGGCCGCCACCGGCCATCAGCGGCACGATCGACAGCATCTTGGCGCTGGTACCCAGCTCCATGATCGGGAACAGGTCGGTCAGGTAGTCGCGCAGCACGTTGCCGGTCACCGAGATGGTGTCCTCGCCCTTGCGGATGCGGTCCAGCGAGAACGCGGTGGCTTCCACCGGCGGAAGGATGCGGATATCCAGGCCGCTGGTGTCGTGGTTCTTCAGGTACTGCTCGACCTTGGCGATGACCTGCGCGTCGTGGGCGCGGGCGGCATCGAGCCAGAACACGGCCGGGGTGCTGCTCAGGCGGGCGCGTTCGACGGCCAGCTTGACCCAGTCCTGGATCGGCGCGTCCTTGGTCTGGCACATGCGCCAGATGTCACCGGCTTCCACGGCGTGCTCGAACACCACGGTGCCGGCATCGTCAGTGACCTTGACCACGCCATCGGCAGCGATCTGGAAGGTCTTGTCGTGCGAGCCGTACTCTTCGGCCTTCTGCGCCATCAGGCCGACGTTCGGCACCGAACCCATGGTGGCCGGGTCGAAGGCGCCGTGCGCCTTGCAGTCGTCGATGACGGCCTGGTACACACCGGCGTAGCAGCGATCCGGAATGACCGCCTTGGTGTCCTGCAGCTTGCCTTCGGCGTTCCACATCTTGCCGGAGTCGCGGATCATCGCCGGCATCGAGGCATCGACGATCACGTCGCTCGGCACGTGCAGGTTGGTGATGCCCTTGTCCGAGTTGACCATGGCCACGCCCGGACGCTGTGCGTACTCGGCGGCGAGGTCGGCTTCGATCGCAGCGCGGGTGGCTTCCGGCAGCGACGGCAGGCGTGCGGCCAGGTCACCGATGCCGTTGTTGGCATCGAAACCCGCCTGCTTGAGCACGTCGGCGTGCTTGGCCAGCACGTCCTTGTAGAACTCGTTGACCGCCACGCCGAACATGATCGGGTCGGAGACCTTCATCATGGTCGCCTTCAGGTGCAGCGAGAACAGCACGCCCTGGGCCTTGGCATCGGCGATCTGCTCGCCGATGAAGGCGGCCAGTGCCTTGCGGCTCATGACGGCGGCGTCGACGATCTCGCCGGCCTTGACCGCGGTCTTTTCCTTCAGCACGACGGTGCTGCCGTCCTTGCCGTGGAAGGTGATCTTCAGCGAACCGGCGTTGGCCAGGGTGGCCGACTTTTCGCTGCCGTAGAAATCACCGGCGGCCATGTGCGCGACGTGCGACTTCGAATCCGAGGCCCAGGCGCCCATGCGGTGCGGGTGCTTGCGCGCATAGTTCTTCACCGACAGCGGTGCGCGGCGGTCGGAGTTGCCTTCGCGCAGCACCGGGTTCACCGCGCTGCCCTTGACCTTGTCGTAGCGCGCCTTGTAGTCGCGCTGCTGGTCGTCAGCCGGGGTTTCCGGGTAATCCGGCAGCGGATAGCCCTGGTCCTGCAGTTCCTTGATGGCCGCCTTCAGCTGCGGCACCGAAGCGGAGATGTTCGGCAGCTTGATGATGTTGGCGTCCGGGGTGGTCGCCAGCTGGCCCAGCTCGGCCAGGTCGTCGCTGACCTTCTGCGCGTCGCTCAGCAGCTCAGGGAACAGCGACAGGATGCGGCCGGACAGCGAGATGTCACGGGTTTCCACCACGATGCCGGCAGTGGCGGTGTAGGCACCAACGATCGGCAGCAGCGACTGGGTGGCCAGGAACGGTGCTTCGTCGGTCAGCGTGTAGAGGATCTTGGACATGGGGGACTTGGACTCTGTAGCAATGCTCAGGGGAAGGCCGGCGCCAGCGCCGGGCCACGTGCAACCGTGTCACTTCCCCCGCCGCCGTCAGGGTGGGCGCGCGGCGGGGAAACCCCTGCATTGTCGCGTTTTCAGCCGCGCGGGGCAAAGCCGTGCCATACGCAGCGGTACTGGACCGCTGTGTTTCGTCGTTGGCTCGCTTCCGGTCTGGAAGCTGAGGCTTGATGGCTAGTTCGACTTCGCGCTCGTGGAGGAACGCATGACCCATTCCGACAATCGCGGCCCCCACTCGGCACGCCTTGGACAGGTCAATGTCTGTGAGCGCTTGCTTTGCTGGAAGTTGCAGATGCGCAATCCCCCAACGACGGCGGCCAGGCTGGCGAGTTCATCAGCCGTCGCTGCAGAGCCGCGGATGTGCAGCGAACCGGCGCCAGACGATCCGGGTCGAACGTAGACGTCGTACCGGGTGGAACCTCCTTCCGCCCTTGCATACCCCGACACGACATATCCGCCGTCCGTGAAGCGCAGATCCGGCGTGCTTCCTGACGCAGGCTTTTCGGGGGCATCGCCCTCGTAGATCAAGGCGACTTCCCTACCTTCATACCTGATTCGGTGCAGACCAAAGTCAACGGGTGCCTCGTAGGTCACGGACATGCCTGTCGGCACGCGCAGGCAGGCGCCGTACAGAAAGTGGTCGCAGCTGTAGCTCCACAGGCTAGATTCCTGGGCCCACGAGGTGAGCGGGCACAAGAAAGCGAAGAAAACCAAAATGCGTGCAAGCATCTCAACGCTCCCGTTTTTGAACCGCCGAATCGCCTTCCACAATTCCACCGATGGTATGGCTGTCAACCACACCGGGAACCCTATTCATGATTCCGTCGCCACGTGCAGGATTGGGCAGCCCCGTCGTCTTGTCATAAAGATCATCCACACCGCCAAGATGTGACACTTCATGAGGAACAACACCCTTGTCAAATCTATCCAGGACATTGATCTCGCCCTTCTTTCCGCCCAACTCCGCGAAACTCCGTCCGCTGCGGTGGGAGGTTTCCCCGTTGACAAGCTTTATCTCATTACGGGCGGCCCGCGGAGTGCTTCCGAGTATCGCCCAATAAAAAAGGACGCAGCCTCGCGGCTGCGTCCATCGTGAGCCCTGCCGGGAGAGAGTCGGCAGGACTTACTTGACCTCGAACTCCTGCGGCGTTCCGGCCGCCTTGCCATCGACGGTGACTTCGGCGCGGTACTTGCCGGCCGGCCAGCCCTTTGCATTCTTGAACGTGACGTTGGTGGTTTCCGCGCCACTGGAGTTCAGGGTGGCGTTCTGTTCGCCGGCCACCTGGCCGTCCTGGTAGGTCAGCTTCGCGCCAACGGTGACGTTGTTGGCAGCGCCGTCGGTCTTGACCGAGACGATGACGTCATCCTTCGGTGCGAACAATGCTGTCGTCGCAACCGACTTGTCGGCGGCTGCGGTCTTGCCGACGGTGACGGCCGAGACGCTGACGGCAGCGGCTTCTGCCATCGGCGGCGGTGCGCCGGTCATCGGCGCCGGGGCCGGCTCAGCCGGCGCGGTCGCTGCCGGAGCGGCATTGCTGTCGGTCGACTCTTCCTTCTTCTTGCAACCGACCAGGGCAACGCTGCCCAGCAGGGCGGCGATCAGGGCGGTCTGGAGCGGGGTGGTCTTGATCATTCGGGGTTCCTCCCAGGGATTGTCGGACGGCGTTCGATCGCCGGCTTACTTCGGCGGCAGTTTCAGGGTCTGGCCCGGGAAGATCTTGTCCGGGTCATCAAGCACATCGCGATTGGCTTCGAAGATCTTCTTCCAGGCGTTGGCATCGCCCAGGTGCTGCTTGGCGATCTTCGACAGCGAGTCACCCTTCTGCACGGTGTAGGTGCCGCCGCTCACAACGTCGGCGGTGCTGTCCACCGAAGCGCTCACGCCGGAGAAGTCCGCCTTCGGCACCTGTTCGGCGGTACTGTCGACGCTGGCACTGACGCCGGAGAAATCGGCTTTCTTCTCGGTACTCATCCACAACTCCCGTCTGCATGACTACGTGGTTCGCACGGTGCCATGGAGGTTGTTAAATGGGGATGGTGCAGATGTGAAGCCGCCCCCGGGGGCGGCTGAACAATCGGGAGAGCCGGTGCCCGGTAGTGCCGGCCGCTGGCCGGCTGTGCCAGGGGGATCCGGCCTTGGCCGATTGCCGGCCAGCGGCCGGCACTACCCGTAACCGCCTGCGGCGGTTATTGCCGCAGTTCGCGGTAGGTCGCGGCCGGGGCAGCGATGCCGGGGCTGGCGCGCCAGGGATTGATGTCCAGGCCACCACGGCGGGTATAGCGGGCCTCCACTTCCAGCCACTGCGGCTGGCAGCGGGCGGACACTTCGCTGAAGATCCGCTCAACGCACTGCTCGTGGAACTCGGCGTGCTCGCGGTAGCTGACCAGGTAGCGCAGCAGGCCCGCGCGGTCGATCTTCGGCCCACGGTAACGCAGGCTGACCGTTGCCCAGTCCGGCTGGCCGGTGACCGGGCAGTTGGACTTCAGCAGCGACGAGACCAGGGTCTCCTCCACCACCTCGCCCGCGTCGGCAGTCAGAAAGTCCGCCTGCGGCGGGCCGTAGCAGTCGATCTCCACATCCAGCCCGTCGATGGATTCACCGAGCGGCGTCTCACGCAGGCCCGGCAGGCCGAACTCGATCTGGACCGGCGCACCGGCGCAGGCAGACAGGTCGTCGACGATGCGCGCGCGCAGTGCCTCGGCGCTGTCGATACGGGTGCTGTTGAGGGAATTCAGGTACAGCTTGAACGACTTCGATTCGATCAGGCGCGGCGAGGTGCACGGCACCTGCACGGTGGCGACGGCGACCTGCGGCTTGCCACGCGTGTCGAGCCAGCTCAGCTCGAAGGCATGCCAGCGGTCATGGCCGACGAACGGCAACGCGGCGTCGTCGAGGCCGATCTCGGCGCGGGCGCCGCTGCGGGGGATGGGAAACAGCAGGCCGGGATCGTACTGCGACGGGTAACTGACCTCGCGACCGAGGCTGGAATCCTGTGGGGTGTTCATGGGGGGCATTGTATCGCGCCAGAAGCGGGCCTTCGGCCGGGCCGGCCAACGGCGGAGCCCCTCCGTGGTGGGTGGGTCGCAGGAAGCCCCGACTCCCGGATGCGGGCCGGGCGGGTGGGGCTGGCGGGGACGCCGTGAATCCGTCCCTGGAGGCTTAGCCGCGCCATCCATGGCGCGGATACCCCGCCATCCCCACCCGCCCGGCCCCCGGACACATTTCTGCCGCCGATCCACCACGGGAAAGATCAGAAAATCAAAATCAAAAGCTGATCCTTCAGACATTCTCGATGTCTGCCCGTGTCGACCAAGGTCGACACCTACCAAAGCAGAGCGCCGTTCCGACAGTTCGCGGGAAACCGTCGAAGGCGGGGTGGGTCCGGTGGCAGGGGCGTGAGCCGCATGGATGCGGCGACCGAGGCTACAGGGACGTACTTGCGCCGTCCCCTGCCACCGGACCCGCCCCGCCAACCCACAGATAGCCGGCTTCTGCCGTTGCTCCGGCTGTTGCCTTGGCCTCTGCGGGTGCAGGGCTGCAAGCCCTGCCGGAAACCCTCACCCCGCGGGAGTACCTGCACCGTGCAGGTAATCCAGGCTCACCTGCAGCAACGCCCGCAACCCGACATCCAGCGCCTTCTCATCCAGCAGGAACTTCGGCGAATGATTCGCCGGTGCCGTCGCCGGGTCGATGCCCGCGCTGGTCGAACCGACGAAGAAGAACATCCCCGGCACTTCCTTCGCGTACAGCGAGAAATCCTCCGCGCCCATCTGCAGCGGTGGCTCGTACACGTTGTCCTTGCCCACCACCGCCTGCAGGCTCGGCAGCATCTTCGCGGTCAGCGCCGGGTCGTTCACCGTGGCCGGGTTGCCCTCCGATTCGTAGATGTCGGTCACCGCCTTCGCACCGTGCGCGGCGGCGGTGTGTTCGGCCACGTTGCGCAGGTCGGCGAAGATCTGCTGCCGCATGCCCTCGTCGAAGGTGCGGATGGTGCCGACCATCTCCACCTCGTCCGGAATGATGTTGTAGCGGATGCCGCCGTTGATCGCACCGAAGGTCAGCACCGCCGGCTGCTTGGACAGGTTCGCGCGGCGGCTGACGATGGTCTGCGCCGTGCCGACCAGGTCAGCGGTGGCGACGATCGGATCAACACCATTCCACGGCGCCGAGCCATGCGTCTGGCGACCGATCACCTTGATCCCGAAACGATCCGAGGCGGCCATCAGCGGGCCACCGCGCACCGCGATCTGCCCAGCCTGCACGCTGGAGAACACATGCAGGCCAAACACGGCTTCCGGCTTGAAATCAGCGAACAGGCCTTCCTTCAGCATCAGCGCGGCGCCACCCTCTTCCGGCGGCGGTGCGCCCTCCTCGGCCGGCTGGAAGATCAGCATCACCTGGCCCGGCAGGTCCTTCTTCATCGCGACCAGTGCTTCGGCCACGCCGAGCAGGGTGGCGGTATGCGCGTCATGGCCGCAGGCATGCATCACGCCCACCGTCTGCCCGCGGTACTGGTCAGTGGCCTTCGAGGCGAACGGCAGGCCGGTCTGCTCGGTCACCGGCAACGCGTCCATGTCGGCGCGCAGCGCGATCTTCGGGCCTGGCTTTCCGCCTTCGATGATCGCCACCACGCCGTGATGGGCGATGCCGGTCTTCGGCTTCAAGCCCATCGCACGCAGGCGCTTGGCGACCTCGGCCGAGGTGCGTGCCTCGCGGTTGGACAACTCCGGATGCTGGTGGAAGTCGCGGCGCCATTCGACCACCTTGGCCTGCAGCCGCTGCGCGGCGGCGGTCACCTCCGGGCGTTGCCCGTCCTGGGCGTGGGCAAGAGCCGGCAGGGCCAGCAGCAGGGCGGACAGCAGCAACGAACGGCGCATCACGATCTCCACGGCAGGGGGTTCCAGCTGAATGTAGGGCAACACCGCCGCTACGGGAACCTCCGCGGCCGGATCCGGTCTTAGCGCCCGTCCCATCCGTCATGCAGGAAACGTGATGTGGCGCAGGTATGCTTTGCGCATTGCCAACCGGGGCCGTGCCCCGTCCAGCCCTCTTGGAGTCCTTGAATGTCACGTGTTTGGAAGATCGTGCTGCTGGTCGTGGCGGTACTGGTGCTGGCCGTGGTCGGCCTGCGCGTACTCGGCGGGGGCAAGGACAAGGCCGGTGGCCCGGCGGCAGCTGCGCGCCAGGGCGGTGAAGACCCGGATGCCGGCCCGGTGCCGGTGACCGTGGTGGATGCGGCACGCCAGGACGTGCCGGTCTATGCCAGTGCGCTGGGTACGGTGACCGCAATGAACACCGTCACCGTCAGCCCGCAGGTTGGCGGCCAGCTGATGAGCCTGAATTTCCGCGAAGGCCAGGAAGTGAAGAAGGGCGATGTGCTGGCGGTGATCGACCCGCGCACCGCCCAGGCCAGCTACGACCAGGCGGTGGCATCCAAGCGCCAGAACGAGGCGCTGCTGGCCACCGCGCGTTCCAACTACCAGCGCTCGAACGCGCCGGAGTATCGCCAGTTCGTCGCCAAGACCGATCTGGATACACAGCGAAATCAAGTGGCACAGTACGAAAGCGCTGTCGCGGCGAACGAGGCCAGCATGCGCTCGGCGCAGGTGCAGCTGCAGTACACCAAGGTCACCGCGCCGATCACCGGCATCGCCGGCATCCGCGCGGTCGACGCCGGCAACGTGGTCAACGCCGGCACCGCGCTGGTCACGCTGACCCAGATCCATCCGATCCACGTGCTGTTCAACCTGCCCGAGCGCCAGCTCGGCGATGTGCGCCAGGCGCAGGCCGCCGGTGCGGTACCCGTCGCGGCACTGGACCGCGCCGATTCGCACGTGCTGTCCGGCGACGGCAAGCTTGACGTGGTCGACAACCTGATCAGTGCCGACAGCGGCACGTTCAAGGCGCGCGCGATCTTCGACAACACCGACAACGGCCTGTGGCCGGGCCAGTTCGTCAACGTGCGCATGCAGCTGCGCACGATTGCCGGTGGCGTGGTCATTCCGACCCAGGCGGTGCTGCGTGGCCCGGACGGCGAGTACGTCTATGTGGTGCAGGGCGACAACACGGTGAAGATGCAGACCGTGCGCAGCGGCGTGGAAGTGGGTGACAGCCAGGTGCAGATCGCCGAGGGCCTGAAGGGCGGCGAGCGGGTGGTCAGTGAAGGCCAGTTCCGCTTGAAGCCGGGCAGCAAGGTCACCGCGCTGAAGCCGGGCGAAACCCCGGCGGTGCCGAGCGAAGCCGAGCTGAAGGCCGCCGAGCAGAAGAACGGCGGCGGTGGCCGTCGTGGCGGCGGCCCGCGCTGAGCGCAGGCTACCGACCTCCCTCGCGCCGGCAAGCCTGCCGGCGCCGACATTGAAGTGCCAGCAAGGATCAGTCCGTGGGCTTTTCGACGATCTTCATCCGCCGCCCCATCGCCACCTCGCTGCTGATGGCGGGCCTGTTGCTGCTGGGCATCCTCGGTTACCGCAAGCTGCCGGTGTCGGCGCTGCCGGAAATCGATGCGCCCAGCCTGGTGGTCACCACCCAGTACCCCGGCGCCAACGCCACCACCATGGCCTCGCTGGTCACCACGCCGCTGGAGCGCCAGTTCGGGCAGATCTCCGGGCTGGAGCTGATGACCTCCGACTCGTCGGCCGGGTTGTCCACGATCATCCTGCAGTTCTCGATGGACCGGAACATCGACATTGCCGCGCAGGACGTGCAGGCGGCGATCCGCCAGGCCACCCTGCCCTCGTCGCTGCCCTACCAGCCGGTCTACAACCGGGTGAATCCGGCCGACGCGGCCATCGTTACCCTGAAACTGACCTCTGACACGCGCCCGCTGCGCGACGTCAACAACTACGCCGACTCGATCCTGGCCCAGCGACTGTCGCAGGTGCAGGGCGTGGGCCTGGTCTCGATCGCCGGCAACGTGCGCCCGGCCGTGCGCATCCAGGTCAATCCGGCGCAGCTGTCGAACATGGGCCTGACCCTGGAACAGCTGCGCAGCGCGCTGACCCAGGCCAACGTCAACGCGCCGAAGGGTTCGCTGAACGGCAAGACCCAGTCCTACAGCATTGGTACCAACGACCAGCTCACCAGTGCCGCCGAGTACCGCGACACCATCATCAGCTACAAGAACGGACGTCCCGTGCGTTTGTCCGACGTGGCCGAAGTGGTTGATGGCGTGGAGAACGACCAGCTGGCCGCCTGGGCCGATGGCAAGCCGGCGGTGCTGCTGGAAGTGCGCCGCCAGCCCGGCGCCAACATCGTGCAGACCGTCGAGCGCATCCGCGCGATCCTGCCGCAGCTGCAGGGCGTGCTGCCAGCCGACGTGCACCTGGAGATCTTCAACGACCGTACCGAGACCATCCGCGCCTCGGTGCATGAGGTGCAGTTCACCCTGATCTTGACCATCGGACTGGTGGTGGCGGTGATCTTCGTGTTCCTGCGCCGCCTGTGGGCCACGATCATTCCCTCGGTGGCGGTGCCGTTGTCGCTGGCCGGCACCTTCGCGGTGATGGCCTTTGCCGGCATGTCGCTGGACAACCTCTCGCTGATGGCGCTGGTGGTGGCCACCGGCTTCGTGGTCGACGATGCGATCGTGATGATCGAGAACATCGTGCGTTACATCGAGCAGGGCAAGAGTGGCAAGGAAGCGGCCGAAATCGGTGCGCGCCAGATCGGCTTCACCGTGCTGTCGCTGACCGTTTCGCTGGTGGCGGTGTTCCTGCCGCTGCTGCTGATGCCCGGCGTCACCGGCCGCCTGTTCCACGAGTTCGCGTGGGTGCTGAGCATCGCCGTCGTGCTGTCGATGCTGATCTCGCTGACGCTGACCCCGATGATGTGCGCCTACCTGCTCAAGCCCGACGCCTTGCCCGAAGGCGAGGACGCACATGAGCGTGCGGCGGCGGCCGGCAAGCAGAACCTGTGGACGCGCACCGTCGGCCTGTACGAGCGCAGCCTGGACTGGGTGCTGGACCACCAGCGCCTGACCCTGGCCGTGGCCGGCGGCGCACTGGTGCTGACCGTGCTGCTGTACGTGCTGATTCCCAAGGGCCTGCTGCCCGAACAGGACACCGGCCTGATCACCGGCGTGGTCCAGGCTGACCAGAACATCGCCTTCCCGCAGATGGAGCAGCGCACCAAGCAGGTGGCCGAAGCGCTGCGCCAGGACCCGGACGTGACCGGCGTGTCAGCCTTCATCGGCGCGGGCAGCATGAACCCCACGCTCAACCAGGGCCAGCTGTCGATCGTGCTGAAGGAACGCGGCGAGCGCGACGGCCTGGACAAGATCCTGCCGCGCCTGCAGAAGGCGGTGGCCGGTATTCCGGGCGTGGCCCTGTACCTGAAGCCGGTCCAGGACGTGACCCTGGATACCCGCGTGGCCGCCACCGAGTACCAGTACTCGCTGTCGGACGTCGATCCGGCGACCGTGGCCACCCAGGCCACACGCCTGACCGAAGCGCTGCGCAAGCGCCCGGAACTGGCCGACGTCGACAACAACCTGTCCAACCAGGGCCGCGCGCTTGAACTGAACATCGACCGCGACAAGGCCAGCGTGCTGGGCGTGCCGATGCAGACCATCGACGACACCCTCTACGATGCGTTCGGCCAGCGCCAGATCTCGACCATCTTCACCGAACTCAACCAGTATCGGGTTGTGCTGGAAGTGGCGCCGGAGTTCCGCACCAGCACCGCGCTGATGGAACAGCTGGCCGTTGCCTCCAATGGTGCCGGTGCACTGACCGGCACCAATGCCACCAGTTTCGGCCAGGTCACCTCGTCGAACTCATCGACGGCTACCGGCATCGGCGCGCAGAACACCGGCATCACCGTCGGCGCGGGCAGCATCATTCCGCTGTCGGCACTGGCCGAAGGCAAGGTCAGCAGTGCACCGCTGGTGGTCAGCCACCAGCAGCAGCTGCCGGCAGTGACGGTCTCGTTCAACGTGGCGCCGGGCTATTCGCTGTCCGAAGCCGTGCGTGCAATCCAGGAGACCAAGGACAGCCTGGACATGCCCACCCACCTGCATGCCGAATTCATCGGCAAGGCCGCCGAATTCACCGGCAGCCAGACCGATGTGGTGTGGCTGCTGCTGGCCTCGCTGGTGGTGATCTACATCGTGCTGGGCGTGCTCTACGAGAGCTACATTCACCCGATCACGATCATCTCCACGCTGCCGCCGGCCGGTGTCGGCGCGCTGCTGGCACTGATGCTGTGCGGGCTGAGCCTGTCGGTGGATGGCATCGTCGGCATCGTGCTGCTGATCGGCATCGTCAAGAAGAACGGCATCATGATGGTGGACTTCGCGATCGAGGCGCGCCGCGCCGGCGCCAACGCGCATGAAGCGATCCGCCGCGCCTGCCTGCTGCGCTTCCGCCCGATCATGATGACCACCGCCGCGGCCATGCTCGGCGCGCTGCCGTTGGCACTGGGCACCGGCATCGGTTCGGAACTGCGCCGCCCGCTGGGCATCGCCATCGTCGGCGGCCTGCTGCTGTCGCAGCTGGTGACCCTGTACACCACGCCGGTGATCTACCTGTATATGGAGCGCTTCTCCGAATGGCTGGCCCGCCGCCGCGAGCAGCGCGCACTGCGCGACGGTTCGCTGCAGGAGCCGCAGGCATGATCCACGCCCCGCTGCCGCGGGGGGCCGCACGATGAACCTGTCCGGCCCCTTCATCCGCCGCCCGATCGGCACCGCGCTACTGGCCATCGGCCTGTTCATGGTCGGCCTGATCTGCTACCTGCGGCTGGGCGTGTCGGCGCTGCCGAACATCGAGATCCCGGTGATCTTCGTGCACGCCAGCCAGTCCGGTGCCGATGCGGCAACCATGGCCTCCACGGTCACCGCGCCGCTGGAACGTCATCTCGGCCAGCTGCCGGGCATCGACCGCATGCGCTCGTCGAGCTCGGAAGGCAGCTCGCTGGTGTTCATGATCTTCCAGAGCGGCCACAACATCGATTCGGCGGCACTGGACGTACAGACCGCGATCAACTCGGCACAGGCCGACCTGCCTTCGGGCATGGGCTCGCCGATGTACCAGAAGGCGAACCCGAACGACGACCCGGTGATCGCCATCGCGCTCACCTCGCAGACGCAGTCGGCCGATGAGCTGTACAACGTGGCCGACTCGCTGCTGGCGCAGCGCATCCGCCAGATCAGCGGTGTTGCTTCGGTCGACATCGCCGGTGCCTCGACGCCGGCGGTACGCGTGGACGTCAACCTGCGCCTGATGAACGCACTCGGCCTGACCGCCGACGACCTGCGCAACGCCGTGCGCGCGGCCAACGTGACCTCGCCCACCGGCTTCCTCAGCGATGGCAACACCACCACCGCGATCATCGCCAACGATTCGGTGGCACGCGCCGCCGACTTCGCCGACCTGGTGGTCAAGACCCAGGGCGATGGCCGGGTGATCCGGCTGAAGGACATCGCCAACGTCTACGACGGCCAGCAGGATGCCTACCAGGCGGCGTGGTTCGACCACAAGCCGGCGGTGGTGATGTACGTGTTCACCCGCGCCGGCGCCAACATCGTGGAGACCGTGGACCGGGTCAAGGCACAGATTCCCGCCCTGCGCGACTATCTGCAGCCGGGTACAACGATGACGCCGTACTTCGACCGTACGCCGACCATCCGCTCGTCGCTGCATGAAGTGCAGATCACTCTGCTGATCAGCCTGGCGATGGTGGTGCTGACCATGGCGCTGTTCCTGCGCCGGCTGGCACCCACGCTGATCGCCGCAGTGACCGTGCCGCTGTCGCTGGCCGGTGCCGCGCTGGTGATGTACGTGATGGGTTTCACCCTGAACAATCTGAGCCTGCTGGCGCTGGTGATCGCGATCGGCTTCGTGGTCGACGATGCGATCGTGGTGATCGAGAACATCATGCGCCACCTCGACGAAGGCATGCCGCGCATGCAGGCAGCGCTGACCGGCGCGCGCGAGATCGGCTTCACCATCGTCTCGATCACCGCCTCGCTGGTGGCGGTGTTCATCCCGCTGCTGTTCGCCAGCGGCATGATGGGCGCGTTCTTCCGCGAGTTCACCGTCACCCTGGTGGCGGCCATCGTGGTCTCGATGATCGTCTCGCTGACCCTGACCCCGGCGCTGTGCAGCCGCTTCCTCAGCGCCCACGACCACACGGCGCCGCCGTCGCGCTTCGGCCGTTGGCTGGATGCCGGCCACGAGCGCATGCTGCGCATCTACACCGTGTTCCTGGATTTCTCTCTGCGCCATGCGCTGCTGCTGTCGCTGACGCCGCTGCTGCTGATCGGTGCCACCGTCTTCCTGTTCGGCGCGGTGAAGAAGGGCGCGTTCCCGCCGCAGGACACCGGCCTGATCTGGGGCCGCGCCAACTCCAGCGCCACCGTATCCTTCGAGGACATGGTCGCCCGCCAGCGCCGCATCACCGACATGCTGATGGCCGACCCGGCGGTGAAGACCGTGGGTGTGCGCCTGGGCAGCGGTCGCCAGGGCTCCAGCGCACAGTTCAACGTCGAGCTGAAATCACGCAAGGAAGGCCGCCGCGAAACCACCGCACATGCCCTGGCGCGACTGAGCGCCAAGGCCGACCGCTACCCCGACCTGCAGCTGCGCCTGCGCGCGATCCAGGATCTGCCCAGCAACGATGGCGGCGGTTCCAGCCAGGGCGCGCAGTACCGCATCTCGCTGCAGGGCAACGACCTGGCATCGCTGCAGGAATGGCTGCCCAAGCTGCAGGCGGAGCTGAAGAAGAACCCCAAGCTGCGCGATGTCGGTACCGACGTGGACAACGCCGGCCTGCGCCAGAACATCCAGATCGACCGCGCCAAGGCCGCACGCCTGGGCATCACCGTGGGTGCCATCGACGGTGCGCTGTACGGTGCGTTCGGCCAGCGCCAGATCTCCACCATCTATTCGGACATCAACCAGTACAGCGTGGTGGTCAACGCCCTGCCCTCGCAGACCGCCACCCCCGCCGCGCTGGACGAGGTGTACGTGCGTGCGCGCAACGGCGACATGGTGCCGATCACCGCGGTGGCCACGCAGATGCCCGGCCTGGCCCCGTCGCAGATCACCCACGAGAACCAGTACACGACGATGGACCTCAGCTACAACCTGGCTCCGAACGTGAGCATGGGTGAGGCCAAGGCGATCATCGACGCGACCGTGGCCGGCATGCGCATGCCCGGTGACATCCGCCTGGCCGATGATGCGGGCTTCGGCTTCAACTCCGACCCCAGCGACATGCTGATCCTGGTGTTTGCCGCGATCCTGACCGTGTACCTGGTGCTGGGCATGCTGTACGAGAGCCTGATCCACCCGGTCACCATCCTGTCCACGCTGCCGGCGGCGGGCGTAGGTGCGCTGCTGGCGTTGTTCGGCACCAATACCGAACTGTCGGTGATCTCGATGATCGCGCTGGTGCTGCTGATCGGCATCGTCAAGAAGAACGCGATCATGATGATCGACTTCGCGCTGGTGGCGCAGCGCGAGCACGGGCTGGCGCCCCGCGACGCCGCCCGCGAGGCCAGCATCGTGCGCTTCCGCCCGATCATGATGACCACGATGGTGGCGATCCTGGCTGCTGTGCCGCTGGCGATCGGCCTCGGCGAAGGGTCCGAGCTGCGGCGTCCGCTGGGTATCGCGATGATCGGCGGCCTGCTGTTCTCGCAGAGCCTGACCCTGCTCAGCACGCCGGCGCTGTACGTGATCTTCTCGTGCCTGGCCGAGCGCTGGCGCGCACGTCGCGCACGCAGGCGCGAAGCGAAGCTGCTCAAGCGCGCGCAACGGGCGTAGAAGGGCCCTTCCACGCAGGGCGTGGATCTACTGGTAGCGCCGGCCGCTGGCCGGCGTTCTCCGTACAGCCAATCTGCCGGCCAGCGGCCGGCACTACCGTGGGAGCGGATGGTGGGTACGGACCGTGAGCGCGGACCGTGGGTGCGGACCGTGGGCACGGATGGTGGGTGCGGACCGTTGGTCCGCATACCTCCGGGTTTGACGTGCCGTAACGAAAAGAGAACAATTCTCATCCAGCCATGGTCCTGCGCCCCTTCGCGGCGCCCCGCTGCCATCTCCGGCCAGCCTGCGTGATCCCAGCCACTGCCCCTTCCCCCACCCGTGGGCGGATGGCCTGTGGCCGTCCGTCGAGGACCACCATCGATGCTGCCTTCCCGTTCCCCCCGCCTGGCCCTGCTGGCCATCGCCCTGTCAGCCGCCTGCGCTGCCCATGCCGAAGCGCCGGCCGTCAGCCGTAACGCCACCGATCTGGATGCGGTGAAGGTCACCGCCGAACGCACCCATACCGACGCTGGCGCACTGGGCGACCGCGCCCTGCGCGACACTCCGTTCGCGATCACCGCTGTTGGCCGCGAGCAGATCGAGCAGCGCCAGGTGGTCTCGCTGGGCGAAGCCTTCCTGCTCGACCCTTCGGTCAGCACCCAGGTCAGCGCCTATGCCAGTGGCTGGAGCTCGCCCATCCGCAACCGCGGTCTGGAGCTGAACTACGACAGCTACCGGGTCAATGGCCTGCAGGTCTCTTCCTGGGGCACCGAATGGCCGCTGGAAGTGATGGAACAGGTCGATCTGCTGAAAGGCCCGGGCGGATTCCTGTATGGCTTCGGCACCCCCGGCGGCATCGTCAACTACATCACCAAGAAGCCGACGGACACGCCCACCTTCTCCGCCCAGCTGGGCTGGCGCGAACAAGGCATCGTCAGCGGCGGCATCGACGTTGGCGGCCGCTTCGGCAACGAGCAGATGTTCGGCTACCGCTTCAACGCCTTCCAGGAAAAAGGCGAGACCTTCAATGGCGGACACGTCGATCGCAAGGTGGGCGCACTGTCGCTGGACGCGCGCCTGAGCGATGCGCTTACCTGGACCTTCGACGGTGTGTTCCAGTCGCGCGACCTGCGCGAGGAATCGCCGCAGTACTACTTCCGTGGCCTGACCTCGTTGCCGCGGCCGATCGCCGGAGATACCGACAACAGCGTGCCCGGCACCTACTACGACACACGCTCCAGCCTGCTGTCGACCGGCTTGAACTGGCAGATCAACAGCGACTGGAAAGCCAGCCTGAGTTACGGCGTCACCACCTCGTGGAATGACGTCAACAAGATCTTCGCCTACATCGACGATCTCAACGGCGACTACGACGTCAACGTCTACGAACTGGGTGGCAAGAGCGAGTGGAAGCTGGCCCAGGCGATGCTGCAGGGCAGCTTCCGCACCGGCCCCCTTCAGCATCAGGTGGTGGCGGGCATCAGCCACCAGACCGGACTGGGCTGGGACCGCCCCTACGAGTGGAACCTGATTGGCCGCGCCAACCTGTACCAGCGCCATGCCATCCGCCACGACGCCGTTGGTTCGCGGGTGATGACCCGCGGCGACGAGACGGTGCAGCAGGCGGTGTTCGCAAGCGATACGGTGAACCTCGGCAGCGGCTGGTCGGTGCTGGCGGGCTGGCGCTACAACGACTTCGAAACCAAGGGGCGGTACCACACCTACCCGGTCACCCCGACCTACGCCGTGATGTTCAAGCCCAGCGAGGCGGTCACCCTCTACGCCAGCTACATCGAGTCGCTCGAAGCGGGCAGCCGCGTAGGCAACAGCTACATCAACGCCGGTGACGTGCTCGATCCCACCATCAGCAAGCAGTACGAGATCGGGGCCAAGGTCGAAGCGGCGCGTTGGAATGCGAACGTGGCCGCGTTCCGGCTGGAACGTGGTGCCAACATCGATGAGCTCACGCCGGCCGGCAAGCGCCTGGTGCAGGACGGCATCACGCTGTACGAAGGCATTGAAGCCAGTGCCGACCTGCACCTCAACGATGCACTGACCGTCGGCGGCGGCGTCACCTGGCTGGATCCGACCTACGACAAGCTGTCCCCGGGCAGCGCCGCACAGGAAGGCAACCGTACCGCCGGTGCTGCGCGCTGGAGCGGCGTACTGCACGCCACCTACCAGCTGCCGTGGGTAGACGGCTTGGAGACCTATGCCGCCGTGCGCTACTACGGCGATGTCTGGTACGACGCCGACAACACCCTGAAGCTGCCTGACTACACGCTGGTGAATGCAGGCATCGGCTATCGCCTGCTGGCGTCCGGCCATCCGGTGACCCTGCGTGCCAGCGTCGAGAACCTGGCCAACCGGAAGTACTGGTCCAACGCCGGCGCCGGCCTGCCGCGCACGTTCGCGGTGAGCGTGCGCTGGGAGATGTAAGGTGCCGGTCCCCGCCGTCCATGCGGACGACGGGCCCGCACATGGACGGTGGGTGCGGACCGTTGGTCCGCACTCCATATTTCACCCCGCACCCGCAATAATGGTGGGAGACCCTTCCACCGAGCCTGCATGCCCGCCCGCGAATCCCGCCTCAGCCGCCTGTGGGCCCACGAAAAGGCCAGTTATGGCCTTCGGGTGTTCATCGCCCTGACCGCAGCGCTTGCCGTGTGCTGGCAGCTGGACGCGCTCACTGCCCTGCCCGGCGTGTTCCTCGGCATCATCGCCAGCGCCATCGCCGAGACCGATGACAACTGGTGGGGCCGTACCAAGGCGGTACTGCTGTCGCTGCTGTGCTTCTGCCTCGCCGCCGCTTCGGTGATCTGGCTGTTCCCCTGGCCATGGATCTTCATCGGCGCGCTGGCGCTGTCCACCTTCGGGTTGACCCTGCTGGGTGCGCTCGGCGAGCGCTATGCGTCCATCGCCCAGGCCACGGTAACGCTGGCGATCTACACCATGATCGGGCTGGAGCAGCATGGCGCCAGCGACCTGCACAGCGCGCTGGACGCGGTCAGCCACCTGCTGGCCGGTGCGGTCTGGTACGGCCTGCTGTCGATCCTGTGGACCGCACTGTTCGCCAACCGTCCGGTACGCGAACGCGTGGCGCGACTGTACGTTGAACTGGGCCGCTACCTGCAGTTGAAGGCAACACTGTTCGAGCCGGTGCGCGAGGCCGACCTGCAGCGTCGCCAGCTCGACCTGGCCGAACAGAACCGGCGCGTGGTCGGTGCGCTCAACGAAGCCAAGACCGCGATCCTGGCCCGCTTCGGCCGCTCCGGGCGGCCGGGCGTCAATTCCGGCCTGTACCTGCGCCTGTACTACATGGCGCAGGATTTCCACGAGCGCGCCAGCTCCTCGCATTACCCGTACGGCGCGCTGGTCGATGCCTTCTTCCACAGCGACGTGCTGTACCGCTGCCAGCGCCTGCTCGACCTGCAGGGCCAGGCCTGCGCGCGACTGGGCGAGGCGATCCGCCTGCGCCGTCCGTTCGTGTATGGCGAAAGCAACCAGCAGGCCGGGCGCGACCTGGCCGATGCGCTGGCCTATCTGCGCGACCAGCAGCGGCCGCAGTGGCAGCGACTGCTTGGCTCGCTGGATCTGCTGGTGCACAACCTGCGCAGCATCGAGCGCCGCCTGCTGGATGCCGAGCGCTCCGAGGCCAGCCTGGACAACGTCGATACCCGCCTGCGCGACAGCAACCCGCACACCCTGCGCGAGATGGGCGTGCGCGTGCGCCAGCAGCTCACGCCCGGCTCGGTCCTGTTCCGCCACGGCCTGCGCATGGCATTGGCCCTGATCGCCGGCTTCGCGGCAATCCGCTTGTTCAATGCACAGAACGGCTCGTGGGTGCTGCTGACCATCGTGTTCGTGTGCCGCCCCAACTTCGGCGCGACCCGCCAGCGCCTTGCACAACGCATCGTCGGCACCGTGGCCGGCCTGGTGCTGACCTGGGCACTGCTGCAGCTGTTCCCGCAACTGCACGTGCAGCTGCTGATCGCGCTGCTGTCGGCGCTGCTGTTCTTCTTCACCCGCACCGACCGCTACCTGGTGGCGTCGGCGGCGATCACGGTGATGGCCCTGACCTGCTTCAACCTGATCGGCGACGGCTTCGTGCTGATCGTGCCGCGCATGGTCGATACGCTGCTGGGTTGTGCGATCGCCGCCGCGGCCGCCTTCCTGATCCTGCCCGACTGGCAGGGCCGGCAGCTGCATCTTGTGCTGGCGCGGGTGCTGGACACCGCCGCGCGCTATCTGGATTCGGTGCTGGGCCAGTACCGCAGCGGCATGCGTGACGATCTGGCCTACCGCATCGCCCGCCGCGACATGCACAACGCCGACGCCGCGCTGTCCACCGCGTTGTCGAACATGCTGCGTGAGCCCGGCCATGTGCGCCGCAATCTGGATGCCGGCTTCCACTTCCTGGCGCTGTCCAACACACTGCTCGGGCACCTGTCGGCGCTGGGTGCGCACCGCGACCAGGTGGACAGCTACGCCGGCGATCCGCTGGCGCTGGCTGCCGGTGAGCGCGTGCGCAAGGCGCTGCAGCAGCTGGCGACGGCCCTGACCGCTCGGCAGCCGGTCGCGGAAGAGGACAATGATGCCGACCGCGCGGTGGCCGCCGAACTGGAACAGATCGACGAGGCGATGCCGCCGAAGCTGCAGCTGATCCGCACGCAGATGGCGCTGGTGCTGCGGATGCTGCCGAAGGTGCGGGCGGCGGCGAATAAAGCGGTGCGCAGCCTGACCTGATCCCTCATCGCTGGTCGGACATTCCATCCACGCATGGCGTGGATCTACTGCATCGCGTGCAACCGTGCGTTGCGTATGGCGATGCATCCCGATCACGTTCCCGCGCGGATACTGGGTGATCCCCTGCCCCGGATTCCTCCATGAAGATCGAACTCACCGGCCGTACCGCGCTGGTCACCGCCTCCACCGCCGGCATCGGCCTGGCGATTGCCCAGGGCCTGGCCAACGCGGGCGCGCGGATCATTCTCAACGGCCGCAGCACCGACAGCGTCGAACGCGCCCGCCAGCGCCTGCTCGCCGCCGTTCCGGGTGCCGACGTGCTCGGCGTGGCCGCCGACCTCTCCGATGCGGCCGGCGTCGACACGCTGCTGGCAGGCCTGCCCAAGGTCGACATCCTGGTCAACAACGCCGGCATTTTCGGCCCCGAGGACTTCTTCGAGACCGAAGACGCGACCTGGGAACGTTACTGGCAGACCAACGTGATGTCCGGCGTGCGCCTGTCGCGGGCACTGCTGCCGGCGATGGTCGATGCCGGCTGGGGTCGCGTGCTGTTCATCTCGTCCGAATCGGCACGCAACATTCCGGCCGACATGATCCACTACGGTGTCAGCAAGACCGCGCAGCTGTCGCTGTCGCGCGGCCTGGCCAAGCGCGTGGCCGGCAGCGGCGTCACCGTCAACGCGGTGCTGCCCGGCCCGACCCTGTCCGACGGTTTCGCGGCGATGTTCGAAGATGAACGCCAGCGCAGCGGCAAGCCACTGGAGCAGATCGGCCGCGAGTTCGTGATGGCTCACCGGCCGTCTTCGGTGATCCAGCGCACCGCCACGGTCGAGGAAGTGGCCAACATGGTGGTGTACCTGGCCTCGCCGCAAGCCTCGGCGACCTCGGGTGCGGCGCTGCGCGTGGATGGCGGCGTGGTCGACGATATCGTCTGAGACCTATCAGGGTGTGCGGACCAACGGTCCGCACCCACAGTTGTGGGGCTTCAGCAGATCCACGCCATGCGTGGATGCATCCCGCCATGGTCCCGGCGGATAGGCAGGAATGCTAGGCTGCGCCGGTCAAGGAGGCTCCATGTCCGGTCACAACCAGTTCGCCCTGCTGCGCCAGCGCCGTTTCCTGCCGTTCTTCGTCGTCCAGGCGCTCGGAGCGTTCAACGACAACGTGTACCGGCAGGCGATCATCGGCCTGTTGTTCTATCTGGGCGTTTCGGAGGAGCAGCGTTCGCTTTACACCACGCTGGCGCCAGCCATCTTCATCCTGCCGTACTTCCTGTTTTCGGCGCTGGCCGGGCAGATCGCCGACAAACTGGAGAAATCGCGGCTGATCGTGATCACCACCACCATGGAGATCGTGATCATGTCGATGGCGGCTGTCGGTTTCATCACCGAGAGCCTGCCGTTCCTGCTGGTCGCGCTGTTCTGTACCGGCATGCAGTCGACCCTGTTCGGCCCGGTAAAGTACTCGGTACTGCCCTCGGTGCTGAAACCCGAGGAACTGACGGGCGGCAACGGCCTGGTCGAGATGGGTACTTCGATCTCGATCCTGTCCGGCATGATCATCGGCGGCTCTGTGTTCCTGCTTGCGGGCAGCCACGGTCCGATCGTGGCAGCCACAGCGGTGATCGCTCTGGCCATCTGCGGCAACATCGCGGCGCGCCTGATTCCCAAGGTCGACGCCGGCGATCCGAACCTGAAGATCAACTGGAACCCCTTGCCGGAGTCGCGGGTCGTGCTGCGCATGGCACGGCAGCAGAAGGCGGTGCGCAACGCCATCCTCGGGGTATCCTGGTTCTGGTTCGTCGGTACCGTGCTGACATCGCAGCTGCCCAATTACGCGTTGGCCAACCTCGGCGGCGAACCCAAGCTGTATCTGTTCGCCCTGGCCCTGTTCTCGGTCGGCACCGGCGTTGGCTCGCTGCTGTGCGAGAAGCTGTCGGCGCGCACGGTGGAAATCGGCCTGGTGCCGCTGGGTGCGTTCGGCATGACCGCGTTCCTGCTCGACCTGTATTTCGCCCGCAGTGGCGAAGCGACCGTGCACGGACTGACCATCGGGACGTTCCTGCAGCAGCCGGGCAGCATCCGCATCGTCATCGACCTGATCGGCATCGGCCTGTTCACCGGCATCTTCGTGGTGCCGCTGTTCGCGCTGATCCAGAGCCGCACGCCGAAGGCGCAGATGTCGCGCGTGTTTGCGGCGCTGAACATCCAGAACTCCGGTTTCATCGTCGGCGCAGCCCTGCTGTCGCTGGCCGCGCACAAGCTGCTGCACTGGACCATCCCGCAGCAGTTCCTGGCGCTGGCCATCGCCAACGCACTGGTGGCGATCTACATCTTCACCATCGTCCCCGAATTCCTGATGCGCTTCCTCAGCTGGCTGATGGTGCGCACCCTGTACCGCCTGCGCCCGCACAGCATCGAGGCCAACGTGCCGGACGAGGGCGCCGCGCTGCTGGTCTGCAACCATGTCAGCTACATGGACGCACTGATCCTGTCGGCGACGATCCCGCGCCCGGTGCGCTTCGTCATGTACTACAAGATCTTCAACATCCCGGTGATGCGCTGGATCTTCCGGACCGCCAAAGCGATCCCGATCGCCGGTGCGCGCGAAGACCCGGCGCTGATGCAGCGCGCGTTCGATGACATCGACGCTGCGCTGGCCGAAGGCGAGCTGGTCTGCATCTTCCCGGAAGGCGCGCTGACCAAGGATGGTGCGATGGCACCGTTCAAGTCCGGTGTCGAGAAGATCCTCGAACGGCGGCCGGTGCCGGTGGTGCCGATGGCGCTGCGCGGCATGTGGTCGAGCATGTGGAGCCGGCGCGACAGCCGCCTGGGCCGCATGCGCGTGCCGCGCCGTTTCCGCGCCACCGTCGAGGTGGTGGCGGCAGCGGCCGTGGATGGCCACAGCACCAGCGCGCCGGTGCTGGAGGCCCAGGTGCGGGCCCTGCGCGGCGATCACGCCTGACGAGATGGGCCCGCCGAGCGGGCCCAGCGGACTCCCCCACATACGTCACCGTCCAGTGGTGTACGCGACATGTCGTGACTGTAAACGCATACATGCAACGCAGGTTGCGGTAGATTACGCACCCACAGGGGGGAGGTCCGGCCGATTCATCATGGCCGGCCACCAAGGAATGGAGTCTCGCTTTGAATCAACCACCACCGCTCAGCCGTCCGGTCTACATCCCCAACCATCTGGTCTGGGCGATCCTGACGACGCTGTTCTGCTGCCTGCCGTTGGGCGTGGTGTCGATCGTGTACGCCTCCCAGGTCGATGGCCGCCGCGCGGCCGGCGACCTGCCGGGGGCCTACAGTGCGTCGCGCAAAGCGGGCTGGTGGGCGGTGGCTTCGGCCGTGGCCCTGCCGGTCCTGTTGCTGTTGTGGTTCGGGCTGTTCGGCGGCTTGGCCGTACTGGGCGCTCTTTCCGACCAATGATTCACCACCACCACCCATCAAGGAGCTTGAACCCATGAATACTGCTACTCCGCAGGTCCCGAACAACCTGGTCTGGGCGATCCTGACCACCCTGTTCTGCTGCCTGCCGGCCGGCATCGTGTCGATCGTCTACGCCGCCCAGGTCAACGGCAAGCTGGCGGCCGGCGACATCGCCGGCGCCCAGGACTCCGCCGCCAAGGCCAAGAAGTGGGCCATGTGGTCGGCCATCGCCTGGGTCGTGCTGGTCGTGCTGTACGTGCTGTTCTTCGTTGTGCTCGGCGGCATGGGCGCGATGAGCAACGGCAACTACTGATACGCCTGGACGGATCCGGCGCCTGCGCCGGATCCGTTGTTGCATGTCCGCGCTTCCCGCTCGTTCCCGACTCGCCCGCTGGGCACCGCTGCTGGTTTCCGCCGGCCTGGCCGTGGGTGCCACGGTGGTGCTGCGCAACGTCAATCCGTATGTCGCCGGCAATCCCCTGCCGAGCTGCCCGCTGTACGCGCTGACCGGCCTGTACTGCCCGGGCTGTGGCAGCACGCGCTGCCTGTATTCCCTGGTCCACTTCGACCTGCCCGGCGCGATGGCGATGAACCCGCTGCTGGTCATCAGCCTGCCGTTCCTGTTGTTGATGCTGCTGAACATCGCCGGCATCCGCCCGCGTGTGCTCGACCCGCTGATGCGGGTGCTGGCCAATCCCGTGTTCTGGCTCTGGGTGCTGCCCGGGTATGCGCTGCTGCGCAACCTGCCGTGGGCACCGTTCACCGCACTGGCACCGATCTAGGTTTCCAGCCAACGGCGCAGCCCCTCGTGGTGGGCGGCGTTTGTCGATCATGGGGTTGGCCGGGCGGGATGGGTTTGCGGGGGACGCCGTGAATCCGTCCGTGGAGGCTTGGCCGCGGCTTGCTCGTGTGCGCTGTCCTGCGCACACGGCAAGACCGGGGTTGAGCCTCCTGCCCAACCCGCCCGAGGCATGCCTCGGGCCCATGCCGCGGACACCCCCGCAAACCCATCCCGCCCGGCCACGGACAGTTTCCGTGCGCGTCCACCACGGAAAAGAAAGAGAAGATCAAAAGCGGAAGCGGATCGCTTCGCTCTGCATCCACGCATGGCGTGGATCTACCGTGTCGACCAAGGTCGACACCTACCAACAGCCGCGGGAATCTGTCGAAGGCGGGGTGGGTCGGATGGCGGGGGTGTGAGCCGCATGGATGCGGCGACCAAGCCTCCATGGACGGATTCACGGCGTCCCCCGCCATCCGATCCACCCCGCCAGCCCGCAGCAATCCTGCCGTTGCCGTTGCCGTTGCCGTTGCTTCTGCAGGTGCAGGGCTGCAAGCCCTGCAAAGCAACTACGTCACCCAGCCTGCAATCACCAGCAGGGCCAGGATCGCCAGCCACAGCAGCAGCATCCTCCACACCAGGCTCATCGCATCCCGCAGGTCCGGCAACCGCTGCCACACCGGCAACAGCCCCGCCTCGGTGTAATCGTGCGCATCCTCGCGCAGCTCGGCATTGACGCTGGCCCGCGCCACCGCGCCGAGGAAGCCGATGTTGCCGGCCAGGCGCTCGCCGTGGGCCTGGCGCCAGGCCTTCCACGCCGTATCGAAGTTGCCCACCAGCGCCATCGAAAATGCCATCAGCTGCGCCACCGGCCACTCGATCCAGCCCAGCAGGCGCTGCGCCAGCGCCAGCGGCTCCACCGGCACGCGGGCACGCATCGGGCTTTCCGCCATCAGCGCCAGCAGCCGGTAACCGAGAGCACCGGCCGGGCCCAGCAGCAGGAACCAGAACAGCACCGCGAACCAGCGCCGCAAGGCGTTGAGCACGGTTGCCTCGACCAGTGACGGAATGTCCTCGCGCAGGCTGCCACCGGCCGCCTGCAGGTTACGCACCGCGGCCTGGCGCGTCGCCGCGTCATCGGCATCGATGATCGCTTCGATATCGCGGTCCAGATCGCGCGGGCCCCAGCACCACGCCAGCACCGCCACGCCCAGCAGCAGCGACGGCAGGCCGAACAGCACCCCACGCAGCAGCCACGCCAGCAGCGCCATCAGCAGCAGCGGCGGCAGCAGTGCCAGGGCAACGCCTGCCGGCCCCTGCCAGGCCTTGCCACCGCGCGCGTCCAGCCAGCCCAGCCAACGCCGGAAGCCGTCGAAACGGCGCAGCGAGGCGGCAGCGGCCGGGGCAACATGGCCCAGGGCCAGTGCCACCAGCACGGCGGCCAGGGTGGTGAACATGGCAGGTCTCCCTACGAAACAGAACGCTCGGCGTCGCTACCTTACCTGTCGCAGCGGCGCCCTCAGCGGTGAACCGGACTGTAACCCGGGCCGTGTTCAGGTGGCGGCAATACAGGCGCCACCGTCAGCCCCGCTCAGCCCTTCTGCTGCCGGTACCAGTGTTCGATCAGGCCGCGCGAAATCGAGATCGGCGGCGACAGGCGGATGCCCTGGCCATCGTCCTCCACATCGCGTGCCAGTGCCGCGCCGACCTCGTCGGCACTGAACCAGCGCGCATCTTCCAGCTCGCCATCCACGGTCGGCAGGTCATCCTGCGCCTGTGCACGGAAACCGATCATCAGCGCGCCCGGGAACGGCCACGGCTGCGAACCGAGGTACTGGCAGGCGGTCACCCGTACCTTGCTCTCCTCGTGCACTTCACGCACCACGGTCTGCTCGAAGGTCTCGCCGGGTTCCACGAAGCCGGCCAGCACCGAGTAACGCCGCGGTGCCCAGTTCGACTGCCGGCCCAGCAGCAGCCGGCCCTGGTTTTCCACGGCGACGATCACGGCGGGATCGACA
The DNA here is from genome assembly GCF_047500745.2 of Stenotrophomonas sp. FR024. Lineage (NCBI taxonomy): Bacteria > Pseudomonadati > Pseudomonadota > Gammaproteobacteria > Lysobacterales > Lysobacteraceae > Stenotrophomonas > Stenotrophomonas sp. FR024. The sequence continues at coordinate 58,682 of NZ_JAXAXM020000003.1, read as the reverse complement.
CGCGGGTAATGCTCGGTGGAACACTGCGCGCAACGGCCAACGAAGCCGCCACGGGCAAACGCCACGGCACCGCCGCACACGCCGCAGAAGCGGGTGCGCGAATGCCAGTAGGACATGCCGCGGGCATAGCTGAAGGCGGTCGCATCGGCCATCGGCCACAGCAGTGCGGCCTGGCGCAGGTCGAGGCGGCGCGGGGCCGTGACGGTAACGTTGGCGGCTTCGACCGAGAACCAGGCCTGCTCGCCACGCAGGCCAAGGAAGATCGCGGCACCGGGGCCGCCGCCGATGTCGGCGCCGGTCAGCGCCAGCGGCTGGTCGTCATCGCCGGTGAAGGCGCTGCCGTCCTGATCGAGCACGAGAATGCGCGCGCCCGGCCACAGGCGCGCCAGTGCATCGGCATCGTCGCGCAGGGCATCGGCGCGCTCCAGCGGTTCGCCAACGAAAGCGAAACCGGAAAGCGGCGAAGGAGTATTGGGCATCCGGCAAGCGTGCCGCCAATCGATGCAGGTGGCAAGTTCGGCGCTGTGCGCAATCTGCCGGTGTGGGCGTGCAGGCACAGCATCCACGCATGGCGTGGATCTACAGAGGTGCCAACCTTGGTTGGCACCTTCCGGCCACAGGTCTCTTACATGCTGAAGCTGCTGCCGCAGCCGCAGGTGGTCTTGGCGTTCGGGTTGCGGATCACGAACTGGGCACCGGTCAGGCTCTCGGTGTAGTCCACCTCGGCGCCCATCAGGTACTGCAGGCTCAGCGGGTCGACCAGCAGGGTCACCCCGCTGGTCTGTACCGCCAGGTCATCCTCGGCACGGTTCTCGTCGAACTCGAACCCGTACTGGAAGCCCGAACAGCCACCGCCTTCGATGTACACGCGCAGGGCCAAGTCGGGGTTGCCCTCTTCCTGGATCAGGGATTTGACCTTGGCGGCCGCCGACTCGGTGAAGTTCAGCGGGCGCTCCAGCGACTGGTAATCGGGCGCGGCAACCGGGGTGGCGCCGGGCAGGGAGACTAGCGTGCTCATGGTGTCAGCATGGGGGTGCCGACGATGGCTTTCAAGCCATCGCCTCGGCCAGCTTGCGGCGTGCGGCGGTGTCACCCTTGCCGCCATTGGCCTCATCACCTTCCGGGGCCGGCAGGGCCGCCATCGGGGCGCTGGCATGGATCAGGCGGCCGTTCAGCTGGGCACCCGCATTCATCTCCACCACCTGGTAATGGACGTTGCCATTGACCCGCGCGCTCGGGGTCAGTTCGACCTTCTCGGTGGCATGCACGTCGCCGTCCAGGCGTCCACTGATGACCACCACCTGGGCACGGATCTCACCTTCGATCACGCCATGCTCGGCGACCGTCAAGGTCGCGCCGCTGGCGCCTTCGGCGGCGATCACCTTGCCGTGGATGCGGCCTTCCACATACAGGCCACCACTGAATTCCACATCACCGCGGATCACCACCTGGTTGCCGATCAGGGCATCCACCACCAGCTGGCCTTCACGGTTGGATTTGCTGCTTCCGAACATCTGCCTACTCCCCTTTGGCGGCCGGCGCACCGGCCTGTTTCCAGTCGAATACCTGGGTGGTACCCCCCGTACCACTCCCCAATGTCACCCGCACGCGTTGCGGGGTGAAGTCAGCCGGCAGCATCACGCTGCCGGTGAGCTGCTGGAAGTACCGGAACGAGTAATCCTGTCCCGGTACCTTGCTGCGCTGGTGCAGATCATCCCAGCTGATCGTGGCCAGCTTGCCGTTCTTGACGCCTTCCACGGTGAAACGCATCTGCCCCTGGCTGATGGCGCCGCGGTTGAGGTTCTGTGTCAGCACGGCGGTGTACTGCCAGGTGCCGGCCGCTTCCGGGCTGAACTCGATCGAATGGGTGTTCAGGCCCTTGCGCTGGCTGGTCGAACCCACCAGGCGCTCATAGAAGGCAACGTCGGCACGCAGGCCGGCGATTTCCTCATCGCGTTCGGCCAGCGAGGACTGCACCTCGGTGTTGGCGGCGCGGCTGATGCGGTCGGAGGCTTCCAGCGTGGCCTGCTTCTGGCGCAGTTCGGTCAGCTGCGCCTGCAACGTCTCGGCGCGCTTCTCGGCGGCCTGCAGGCGCTGGCCCTGTGCATCGCGCGGCGTGGCCATCCAGCAGCCACCCAGCACGGCCAGCACCAGGCTGAGCAGCCAGATGCCGCCGATCACCAGCAGGCGGCGACGGTCGGCCGGCGGTTGCGGCGCGCCGGGCAGGCGCACCTGCACGCGCATGGGAGGACGGTTGGTCATGGGTGGATTCCGGGGCATCGCGAGGGCGACACCGGTACGGCCCCTGTGGCAAACGACGGGCTAGTGTATGACAGGACGGGTGGGTTTCCTGCGCAGTGGCGAGCCACCGTCTGTGGCGTTCAGGCATGCCATCGTCGATAGTGTGGTCCCCTGCACAGTTCCGTCGCCGGAGCATCGCCATGACCGAAGCCCACCTGTTCGTGATCGGCATCCTGCTGGCCTGGCTGGCCGGCATCCGCGTCTACCTCACCGTGTTCGGTGTCGGCCTGGCCGGCCTGCTCGGCTGGGTCGACCTGCCGCCGGCCCTGCAGGCCACGGAATCGTGGTGGGTGCTGGGCACCTCGGCAGCGCTGGCGGTGACCGAATTCTTCGCCGACAAGATTCCCGGCGTCGACTCGGCGTGGGATCTGGTGCAGACCCTGGCACGCGTACCCGCAGGTGCCTTCCTTGCCGCAGCCACGCTGTCGCCGGATGGGCAGCTGGGCACCGGCGCACTTGCTGCCGGTGCCGGTGTCGCGCTGGCCAGCCATGGCCTGAAGGCCGGCACCCGCGCCCTGCTCAATACATCGCCCGAGCCTGCCAGCAACTGGGTGGCCTCCGCCGCCGAGGACACCGTGGTGGTCGGTGGCCTGGCCCTGGCCCTGGCACACCCGTGGATCGCGCTGATCGTGGTGCTGGCCTGCAGCCTGGCCGGCGCGCTGCTGGTGTGGCTGGTCTGGCGCACCTTGTGGAAGGGCGTGCGCTGGCTGGCACGCAGTGCGTCGCCCGACAGTCCACGCCAGCCCGGTACCGGTTGATCGCCGGGCTTGTCGCATAATGGACGCGAACACCAGGAGCACCGATGGCCGCAAACGAATCCCCCGCGGGCGCCCGCCCGGGACGCGCTGAAACCCCTCCGGCCGATCATTGGCAACGCTGGACCGCTGAACCGGCGAGCGCGGTCGCCGCAGCGCCGGCCGCGGTTCCGCCGCTGGCCGCCTCCGACGCACCCGCATCGATCGGCAGCGCACCGCCGCCGTTGCCGGCCCCGGCCGTGCTGGCCGAGGCTGGCAACAACGACCAGGCGCCGCCGCCCTCCGATTCGCCCTACCGCGTGCTGATCGTCGAGGACGACCGCGCGCAGGCCCTGTTCGCACAGAGCGTGCTGCATGGCGCCGGCATGCAGGCGATCGTGCACAGCGATGCCGACGGCGCGCTGCAGGCGATCAAGGAGCATCGGCCCGACCTGATCCTGATGGACCTGCACCTGCCCGGCCTGGACGGCATGCGCCTGACCGCGCTGATCCGCCAGCAGCCTGGCCTGCAGTTGCTGCCGATCGTGTTCCTGAGCGGCGATCCGGACCCGGAACGCCAGTTCGAGGTGCTCGACAGCGGCGCCGACGATTATCTGAGCAAGCCGATCCGCCCCCGCCACCTGATCGCCGCCGTGGCCAACCGCATCCGCCGCGCACGTGCGCAGGCAGCGACCCTGCCTGGTGCTACCGGCGCACCGGCCACCAGCAATCCGGAAACCGGCCTGCCGACACGTCACCACGTGCTGCAGCAACTCAACGCCACCCTCACCCATCGCGACCGGGGCGGCGTGTTCTTCATTGAAGTGGCCAGCGCGCTGGGCCTGCGCGAACGCTATGGCTACGCCGCCTTCGAGCGCCTGATGGTGCAGGCCGGGCAGCGCCTGGCCGAGGCCGGCCATCCGCACCTGCTGGCACGCCTGAACGACAACAGCTTCCTGCTGCTGGCCCGCAATACCGATGAAGACAGCCTGGAAAGCATCGCCGCGACCCTGCGTGAGCAGCTCTCGGCACGCGCCTTCGTGATCCGTGATGATGAATCGGTGCATCTGCGCGGCGTGGTGGGTTACGCGCCGCTGTCGCCGGGCTTCGACGATGCCAACGCTGCACTGGAAGCGGTCGAGCGCACCACCCTGCAGGCACGTCTGCTCAGCGCCGGCGTGGCGGGCCACGTGCATCGCCAGGCCGTCACCGAACAGGAACACCTGGCACTGCTGGAAGGCCAGCTGGAGCTGGCCTATCAGCCGATCGTCGCTGTCGCCGGTGGCAACACCGCGCAGTACCAGCTGCTGCTGCGCCTGCGCCAGGCCGACGGCACGGTGCTGGCGGCCGGCCAGGTGATTCCCGCCGCCGAAGCGGCAGGCCGCATCGCCGACCTCGACCAGCAGGTGATGGACCATGCGCTGGGCCTGCTGGACCTGTACAGGCACGCAACGCAACCGCTGAACCTGTTCGTTTCGCAGTCGCTGCGCACCCTGCAGCGCGATGCCTTTGGCGACTGGCTGCTGGAATCACTGCAGCAGCGTGACCTGCCCGGCAGTGCGCTGGTGATCGACGTGCGCCTGCCCGACGCGCTGATCCACACCGTGCCGCTGCAGCAGTTCTGCCAGCGCATGGCCGGCGCCGGCGTGCGCTTCTGCCTGAGCCAGTTCGAACCCAGTGGCGAAGCCGATGCACTGCTGACCCAGCTGCCGCTGTCGTTCGTGCGCATGGCCGCGCGGTTCTCCAGCAGCCATTCCAACCCGGCCACGCGCGAGGAACTGCGCAAGGCGATCGAACAGGCGCATGCCGCCGGGCTGCAGATCATCGGCCAGCAGATCGAGGACCCGCAGGCCGCGGCAGCGATGTGGGTCGGCGGCGTCGATTACATCCAGGGCAACATGGTGCAGTCGGCCGGCAGTGACCTGAACTTCGACTTCCACAACGCGGTGCTCTGAGGTGCCGCTGTGGGGCGTGCTGCTGGTTGCCCTTGCTGCGGCCGTCGCACTGCTGCTGTTGGGCCTGCGCCTGCGCGCGCGCAACCGGGCACTGGCCCAGCTGCAGCGCGAGCACAGCGCGCTGGCCAGCGAGCGCGACCAGCTGCGCCGCACCACCGAACGCCAGGGCCAGCTGGAACAGCAGCTGCTGCAGGCCAAGCAGGCCGCCGAAGCGGCCGTGCTGGCCAAGGGCGAGTTCCTGGCCACGATGAGCCACGAGATCCGCACGCCGCTCAACGGCATCCTGCCGATGCTGGAGCTGATCGCGCGCGGGCCGCTGGGTGAAGACCAGCGGCAGATGCTGGCCACCGCTTCGGCCAGTTCACAGCAGCTGCTGCGCATCGTCGACGACATCCTCGACTACTCCCGGCTGGAAGCGCAGGCGCTGGAACTGGAGATCACCAGCTTCAACCTGCGCGACCTGCTCGATGGCGTGGTGCAGCTGATGCAACGCGCCGCCGATGCCAAGGGCCTGTCCCTGGCCCTGCAGCTTGACCCATCGGTGCGCCTGCCGGTGCGCGGCGACCCGGTACGCCTGCGCCAGGTGCTGAGCAACCTGCTGGCCAATGCCATCAAGTTCACCGCCCGCGGCCAGGTGCAGCTGCGCGTGCAGCGCCTGGGCGAAGGTGCGGCACAGCACCAGCTGCGCTTCGAGATCATCGACACCGGTATCGGCATCGATGAGGCACTGCAGGCACGCCTGTTCCAGTCCTTCAGCCAGGCCGATGCCTCGACCACGCGCATCTACGGTGGCACCGGCCTGGGCCTGGCCATCTGCAAGCGCATCATCGACCTGATGCACGGGCAGATCGGCGTGCAGTCCACGCCCGGCCAGGGCGCAACGTTCTGGTTCGAGATCCCGCTGCTGAAAGTACCCGGCGACCTGCCTGCGATGGCGCGCGCCCCCGCAGCGCTACTGTTGTTCAGCGCCGATGCAACGCTGCAGGCACGCATCGAGCGCATCGCCGCCCACCATGGGCTGCAGGTGCAGGTGCTGGCACAGCTGGATGCCGTGGTCGAGCGCCTGCGCGCTCCCGCGCGGCCCGGACAACCAGCACCGGCATGGCTGATTGTCGATTCCCGCACCCGCCGCAACGGCGAGGTCACGCTGCAGCAGGCGCTGGCCGAGCGCGGCGACGATGATGCACTGCAGGTACTGTGGCTGCAGGAAGACACGCCTGCACAACGCCCGCGCCAACGCCAGCTGCTCCCGCATTTCGATGATGCAGCCCTGCATGCACTGCTGGCGGCGCCTGCCACGCCTGCCCGCCCTGCCGCCCTGCTGGCCAATGCCGAAGACGGCTTGCCCGCACCGACGCTGCCGCCATTGCACCTGCGCGTGCTGCTGGTGGAAGACAACACGGTCAACCGGATGGTGGCCGAGCATCTGCTGCGCGTGTTCCAGTGCGAGGTGCGCAACGCCGCCGACGGCGAGCAGGCACTGGCCGCCCTGCGCGAGGGCGGCGTGGACGTGGTGCTGATGGATTGCCAGATGCCGGTGCTGGACGGCTACGCCGCCACGCGCCGCTGGCGTGCGGAAGAAACGGAAACAGGGCGCTCGCGGTTGCCGATCATCGCGATGACGGCCAACGCCATGGCCGGTGACCGCGAACGCTGCCTGCAGGCCGGCATGGACGACTACCTGTCCAAGCCGATCGCACGCGCCACCTTGCATGCGCTGTTGAGGCGCTGGGGGCAGCGATCACGCGATGTCGTAGCGTCGAGCTTGCTCGACGGCGATGCATCCGGGGCCAGTGGGATCCCGCCAGCCGAGCATGGCCCGGCTCTACAAGAGACGAAAAGCCAAGCGGTGACGCAACCGGTGCTGGACCGTGATGTGCTGGACGAACTGCACGCGGTGATCGGCGATACCGCCCTCCAGATCGTCTCGGTGTTCCTGGAGGATGCGCCGGCGATGGTGCAGCAGCTGCAGCAGGCCGCGCAGAGCAGCGACGAGCCGCGACTGCAGGCAATCGCCCACAGCCTTAAATCATCGAGTGCGAACGTGGGGGCGTTGTCGCTGTCGGCAATCGCGCAGCGGATCGAGCACGAAGCCCGTAGTGGCAGCCTGCAGCGCCCCGCAGTGGCGGTGGCGCTGCTGGTTGCCGAATTCGCCCGGGCGCGCGTGGCGCTGACGGGCTACCTGGCACAGCATCGGTAGCGTCGAGCTTGCTCGACCATCGCCATGCTGATCACAGTCGAGCAAGCTCGACGCTACGTCACTCTTCCAGCTTGCTGAGCAGGTACTTCGGCTCGCCGATACGCTCGATCAGGTCGAGCTGGGTTTCCAGCCAGTCGATGTGCTCTTCTTCCGAGTCGAGGATCTTCACGAACAGCTGGCGGCTGACGTAGTCACCCACCGAATCGGAGTAGGCCACGGCCTCGCGCAGGGTCACTACGCCGTCGCGCTCCAGCGACAGGTCGCACTGCAGGATCTCGGTCGGGTTCTCGCCGATGCGCAGCTTGCCCAGCGCCTGGAAATTCGGCAGGCCTTCGAGGAACAGGATGCGGTCGGCAAGCATGTCGGCATGCTTCATCTCGTCGATCGATTCCTTGTACTCGTGTTCGGCCAGCTCCTTGATGCCCCAGTTCTTCAGCATCTTGGCGTGCAGGAAGTACTGGTTGATCGCGGTCAGCTCGTTGTAGAGGACCTTGTTGAGGAATTCGATGACCTTGGTGTCGCCCTTCATGGGGGTGCTCCTGCACGCTGAAAACGCAGGCACTTTAACGCCTTGCGCGCGGCCGTGAAGGAACGCGAATCGTGCGCATTGGCCTGTGCGGCCGCACGTGAAGGATGCGAAAGCGCGGCGTCAACGCGCCGCGAAAGAGACGATCAGGCGACCTGGGCCAGACCGAGGACCGGCAGCGGCAGATCGTGGGTGGCACGCGCCTTGGCCAGCAGATCGCCGGCCATGTCCAGGCAGGAACCGCAGGTGGCACCACAACCGGTACGCATGGTCAGTTCGGCCACCGTGCTGACGCCATGGCTGGCGGCTTCGCGGATCTGGTGGTCGGTGACTCCGTTGCAGATGCAGACGTACACAGGCGTGAACCGGGCTGACAGGCCAAGAGTGGCCTGTTGGCTATTCCAATGGAAACGAGAATGGTTGTCAATCAGAGACCTGAACCATTCTCGATACGGTTCAGCCGGTCACGTGGCCGGACCATCGCCGGTGGCCTTCTTCGGCCAGTAGCCGCGGGTCCGTGGGCGCTTGCGTGGGCGGTCATGCCCGGCGGTATGGCCCGGCATCCAGGCCTCCGCAGCGCTCTTGGGCATGGCGGTCACGCCCTGCCCGGCCACCCCGCGCGCCAACGGCGCCAGATGTCGCAAGGCGCGCGCATAGACGCCACGCTTGAACATCACCACGTGCTCCACCGGGTACCAGAAGTCCACCCAGCGCCAGTGGTCAAACTCGGGTGAGTCGGTGTGGTCCAGCTTCACGTGGGACTCGTCGCCGGTCAGGCGCAGCAGGAACCAGACCTGCTTCTGGCCGATGCAGACCTGCCGCTCGTTGCGGCGGATGGCCCGCGCCGGCAGCTTGTAGCGCAGCCAGCCGGGCGTTGCCCCGAGCACTTCCACGTGCTCAGGCAGCAGGCCGGTCTCTTCCTGCAGTTCACGATACATGGCCTCGACAGGCGTCTCGTCGGTATTCATGCCACCCTGCGGGAACTGCCAGCCGTCCCGGCGCACACGTCGTGCCCAGAACACCTGGCCGTCCTGCCGCATCAGCACAATGCCGACGTTCGGTCGATAGCCGTCCGGATCGATCACGATGCGGACTCCTAAAAATCTACTGGTCGGGACTATCCCATGCCGCCTGTCGGCCCACAAGCACGATACAAAAGTGTTGACAGGGGCGATACACATCCGCAGAATAGCGGGCTCACCAAGGCTATGTAGCTCAGCCGGTTAGAGCACAGCACTCATAATGCTGGGGTCGGTGGTTCGAGTCCACCCATAGCCACCACACTGAAAATCAAGTTGTTTTTCAGCGTGAAAAGTGAGAAAATAGTTGCACGTTTTGCCCCGTCGCCAAGCGGTAAGGCACCTGACTCTGACTCAGGCATTCGGTGGTTCGAATCCATCCGGGGCAGCCAAATTAAAAGCAAAAGGCCAGATCGAAAGATCTGGCCTTTTGTTTTTAATTTGGTCGCGCATTCCACCTTATCCCCGCGCCTGTCGGCGCACCCCCTTGAACAACAAGGGGGCTCTTCTCCAGACAGAGACCGGGGTCAGGCATGCGGACCACGGGTAGTGCCGGCCGCTGGCCGGCAACCAGGAAATCCACGACCCCAGAACGACAAAAGCCCGGCCGAAGCCGGGCTTTTGCTTGTCCAACCAGCGGGCCCCCGAAGGAGCCCAACCAGGCGCGGTAGATCAGCGCTTGGAGAACTGGGTGGCGCGGCGGGCCTTGTGCAGACCGACCTTCTTACGCTCGACTTCACGGGCGTCACGGGTCATGAAGCCAGCCTTGCGCAGCTCGGACTTCAGGGTTTCGTCGTACTCGACCAGAGCACGGGCGATGCCCAGACGGATCGCACCGGCCTGGCCGGTGGTGCCGCCGCCAGCGGCGGTGACCAGGATGTCGAAGCTTTCGGTGTTCTTGGTCAGCTCGAGCGGCTGGCGCACGATCATGCGCGCGGTCTCACGACCGAAGAACTCGTCCAGCGGACGGCCATTGACGGTGATGTTGCCCGAACCCTTGCGCAGGAACACGCGAGCGGTGGAGGACTTGCGGCGGCCAGTGCCGTAGTTTTGAGTGATAGCCATGATTAGATATCCAGAACCTGCGGCTGCTGTGCGGCGTGCGGATGCTCAGTGCCGGCGTAGACCTTGAGCTTGCGGTACATCTGGCGACCCAGCGGGCCCTTCGGCAGCATGCCCTTCACGGCGATCTCGATCACGCGCTCCGGGTGGCGCTCCAGCGCCTGTGCCAGGGATTCAGTCTTCAGGTTGCCGATGTAACCGGTGAAACGGTGATACATCTTGTCCTGCAGCTTCTTGCCGGTGACGGCAATCTTTTCTGCATTGATGACGACCAGGTAGTCGCCGGTATCAACGTGCGGGGTGTAGACCGGCTTGTGCTTGCCACGCAGACGGCGGGCCAGCTCGGTGGCGAGACGGCCCAGGGTCTTGCCCTCGGCGTCGACGAGGTACCAGTCGCGCTGGACGGTCTCGTTCTTGGCAGTGAAAGTGCTCATGAAGAACTCTAGGTTAGGTCGGGCTCATTGCGGCGAAAGGCTCGCCGGAACTCTGCCACGCGTTGTGAAAAGGTGAAGCGTAAGAGGCGGGATTGTACGCAGGTCAGCCCCCCGTTGCAAGCCGGCCCTTGACCGGGTTGGCAGGGGGACGGGGTCGGGCGAGAATCGCGGGGTCTTCCGCCCCACCGTGTACCGCCATGACCGTGCTCCGCCAGATCACCCCGCTGGACCACCTGCTGACCGAGGCGCAGCGCGCCCTGGACACGGTGTTCGGCAACCCGCCGGCGGCCCGCCCCTATCCGGCTGCGGACACCGACGAGCCGGGCATGGACAGCACCGAACGCCGCCACGCGGCCGGCCTGATGCGGATCAACCACGTCGGCGAGGTCTGCGCACAGGGCCTGTACTTCGGCCAGGCGGCCGTGGCCCGCGACCCGGCCACGCGTGAACACCTGCTGGAAGCGGCCCAGGAAGAAACCGACCATCTGGCCTGGTGCGCCACCCGCCTGGGCGAACTGGACAGCCGTCCGAGCCTGTTCAACCCGCTCTGGTACGCCGGCAGCTACACCATCGGCACCCTGGCCGGGCTGCGCGGCGACGGCTGGAACCTGGGCTTCGTGGTCGAGACCGAGCGCCAGGTGGAAGCTCATCTGGACGAGCACCTGGTCGACCTGCCGGCCGGCGACCTGCGCAGCCGCGCGGTCATCGCCGTGATGAAGGAAGACGAGGCCCGCCATGCGGACCACGCCGAGCAGGCCGGCGCACGCCGCCTGCCGTTCCCGATCCCGGGCGCGATGGCGCTGGCTTCCAAGGTCATGAAGACCATCGCCTACCGGCTGTGACCGCCAGGTAGTGCCGGCCGCTGGCCGGCACTACCAGTTAATTGGGCGAGACCAGCTTCAGGCCGATCACACCGGCCACGATCAGGCCCACGCAGGCCAGGCGGGCCGGCGATGCGCTGTCGTTGAACAGGTAGATGCCCAGCACCGCCACGCCCATGGCGCCGATACCGGTCCAGATCGCGTAGGCGGTACCGACCGGGATGCTCTTCATCGCCTGGCTCATCAGGTACAGGCTGATCAGCGCGGACACGACCGTGGCAGCGGTGGGAAGGGGTTTGCTGAAGCCTTCGGAGTACTTCATTCCGAGGGCGAAACCGATCTCGAACAGGCCGGCCAGCAGCAGGTAGATCCAGGGCATGGGTGGGGGCTCCTTACCTTTTTTGAGAAAAACGAAACGGCCCGGTGTTTTCACACCGGGCCGTGGGTCGGTACATCACCGTGGAACTGTAACGCGTGCGGGGCACTGGTTCCACGGGGCGGGTCGTCCCGCCTGGGCGGCGATGCCTGCGGGCATCGCACATGGGGCTTACTCGGACAGGTTCCGGCCGTGGAACAGCTCTTCGATCTCGCGCTTGAGCAGCGCTTCGATCTTCATGCGTTCCTTGAACGACAGGTTCTTGGCCTTTTCCTCGAACAGGTACTGGTCCAGGTCGAAGTCCTTCAGGTGCATCTTCGTGTGGAAGATGTTTTCCTGATAGACGTTGACGTCGAACATCTCGTAACGCGACTTGATGTTCTTGGCCAGGAAGTTCTGGATCGAGTTGATCTTGTGATCGATGTAGTGCTTCTTGCCCTTCACATCGCGGGTGAAGCCACGGACGCGGTAGTCCATGATCACGATGTCCGACTCGAGGCTTTCGATCAGGTAGTTCAACGCCTTCAACGGCGAAATGACGCCGCAGGTGGCCACGTCGATGTCGGCGCGGAAGGTGGCGATACCTTCCTGCGGGTGCGTTTCCGGATAGGTGTGCACGGTGATGTGCGACTTGTCCATGTGCGCGACCACGGCATCGGAGATCAGCTCCTTGCCGGCCTGCTTCTTGTCGATCACCGGTTCTTCGGAGATCAGGATGGTCACCGAGGCACCCTGCGGATCGTAGTCCTGGCGGGCCACGTTCAGGATGTTGGCGCCGATGATCTCGGCGACATCGGTCAAGATTTGAGTCAGCCTGTCGGCGTTGTACTCTTCATCGATGTATTCAATGTAACGCTGACGCTCCTCTTCGGTGCGCGCGTAACACACGTCATAGATGTTGAAGCTCAGCGCCTTGGTGAGGTTGTTGAAACCCTGCAGCCTCAGGCGAGGCAACGGCTTGACCACGGCGGTCGATTCCTGTGTAAGAAGGGAAAGGGGGAATTATGGGGCAAACTGTCCCCGGGGGGAACGTGAAGAGCGCTCACATCTGGCACACTGTTTGCCCTTAACAATTGCGCTGGTTAAGCTCCGCTATCGACCCCGTGAATCCGTTCATGCGCAGAGGGAGCGCTCCTATCGTGTCAACCGTGCGCCTAGCTAGCAGTCCACTGGCCCTGGATATCGCCACAATCGATCGTTTCCTGGCGCACAGCCACAGGCGGCGATACCCCACCCGTACCGACGTCTTCCGACCCGGTGACCCGGCGGGAACCCTGTATTACGTCATCAGCGGCTCGGTTTCGATCATGGCCGAGGAAGATGACGATCGCGAGCTGGTGCTGGGCTACTTCGGTGCCGGCGAATTCGTCGGCGAGATGGGCCTGTTCGTTGAATCGGACCGCCGCGAGGTGATCCTGAGGACCCGTACCGCCTGCGAGCTGGCCGAAATCAGCTACGAGCGCCTGCACCAGCTGTTCCTCGGCCCGCTGTCGGCCGATGCCCCGCGCCTGCTGTACGCGCTGGGCCAGCAGATCTCCAAGCGCCTGCTCGACACCAGCCGCAAGGCCAGCCGCCTGGCATTCCTGGACGTTACCGACCGGATCGTGCGCACCCTGCACGACCTGGCGCAGGAGCCGGAGGCGATGAGCCATCCGCAGGGCAGCCAGCTGCGCGTCTCGCGCCAGGAACTGGCCCGCCTGGTCGGCTGCTCGCGCGAAATGGCCGGCCGCGTGCTGAAGAAGCTGCAGACCGATGGCCTGTTGCACGCCCGCGGCAAGACCGTGGTGCTGTACGGCACCCGTTGATCGTTGAGCAGCCGGTGGGTGCGGACCTTGGTCCGCACTCTTTCACGCGCTAGGCTCGGTGCATGGAACTGAGCAGCGCATTCTGGTGGTTCATCCTCATCGGCCTGGGCGCCCAGCTGGTGGACGGCGCGCTGGGCATGGCGTTCGGCCTCGTGTCGTCGTCGGTGATGCTGGCCATGGGCATTCCGCCCGCGCAGGCCAGTGCAGCCATCCACACCGCCGAGGTGTTCACTACTGGCGCCTCCGGCGTGTCGCATCTGGTCGCCGGCAATGTCGATAAGCGCCTGTTCCTGCGCCTGGCGCTGCCCGGCGCCGTGGGCGGCGCCGTGGGTGCCTACGGCCTGACCCAGCTGCCCGGCGAGGTGATCCGCCCGCTCATCTACCTGTACCTGCTGGTGCTGGCCATCATCATCCTGGCACGTGCCGCCGGCCGCCTGATGCCCAAAGGCGAGGTCAAGCGGGTGCCCGTGCTGGGCTTCGTGGCCGGCTTCCTGGATGCCAGCGGCGGGGGCGGCTGGGGGCCGGTGGCCACCTCCACCCTGCTGGCCCGCGGCGGCCAGGCACGCACCACCATCGGCACGGTGAACGCGGCCGAGTTTGTGGTCACCCTGACAGTTTCAGCAACGTTCCTGCTGTCGATGGGGCTGCATCACCTGCAGATCGTGGCCGGCCTGCTGATCGGCGGCATGATGGCCGCGCCGGTGGCCGCACTGCTGGTGAAGCGCCTGAAGGAGCGCTGGGTGCTGGTGGCCGTGGGCGTGCTGGTGCTGGGCATCAGCCTGTTCCAGATCGGGCATGCGCTGACCGGGTATCTGGCGCGCTGAGCGCTCGCCGGGCGCAGGACCATTTGCCGGCCAGCGGCCGGCAGATCCGTCACCGTGCGGCGAGGTCAGGCCTTGTCGCCGCCGCGGTCCACGCAGCCCCAGTTGAGGATGCGGGTGCCGGCCGGCAGCACGCGGCGGAAGAAGTCCACCCTGCCCGGCTTCGGGTTCACCACCACCGGCGCCTTGGCGGCCAGCAGCAGCGGCAGGTCGGCGGTGCTGTCGGAGTAGGCGATATCGATGTCGCCGTAGCCGCGCTCGCGCAGCATGCGCATCTTCTCTTCGTTGTGGCAGTGGCGGGTCGGGCCGACGCCACCCAGCCGTGGGCCGACCTCGGTGCCGATCACCGGTACGTCCTGGTGGGCGACGAAGGCCAGGATCGCGCGTGCCAGCTCTGGTGGCGCGCCCGTGGCAACCACCACGCGGTCACCCTTGGCCCGGTGCGCTGCGAACACCTCCAGCGCCTGTGGCAGCAGCTTGGCGCGCATCTGCGCCTCGTTGCGCAGCACATAGGCGTCGATGACCTTGTTGAAATCGCGCGCACGGTGCAGGCCGAAGCTGCCGATCCACACATAGACCGAAATGCCGGTACGGCGGGTCGGCAGCAGCGCCACCATCGGCCCGGCGATCGGCGTGACCAGCAGCGCCGCCAGCATGCGCAGCGGGTTGCGCTTGATCAGCGAAGCGAACAGGTGAGTACCCGAATCGCCGTCGTAGAGGGTGTGGTCGAAATCGAAGACCACCAGCGGCGCATCGTCGCGCGGCGTCGGATAGTGCGTTTTCATGCCGCGAAGAATAGCTGACGCAGGCCCTCGCCCGGCTCTTCCACGCGCATGAAGGCCTCGCCCACCAGGAACGAGTGGATGCCGGCATCGCGCATCAGCGCCACGTCCTGCGGGCCGAGGATGCCGCTCTCGGTGACCAGCAGGCGATCGCGCGGCACCGCCTTCTGCATGTCCAGCGTGGTCTGCAGCGACACCTCGAAGGTGCGCAGGTTGCGGTTGTTGATGCCGATCATCGGTGCCGGTACCTGCAGCGCACGCTCCAACTCGTCGATGTCGTGCACTTCCACCAGTACGTCCATGCCCAGCGACATCGCCAGTTCGGACAGCGTGGCCAACTGCGTGTCGTCCAGCGCAGCGACGATCAGCAGGATGCAGTCGGCACCCAGCACGCGCGCCTCGTACACCTGGTAGGCGTCGATCACGAAGTCCTTGCGCAGCACCGGCAGCGTGCAGGCCTCACGGGCCTGCTGCAGGTAGGCATCGGCACCCTGGAAGAAGTCCACATCGGTCAGCACCGACAGGCAGCTGGCGCCGCCGAACTCATAGCTGACCGCGATGTCGGCCGGGCGGAAATCCGGGCGGATCACGCCCTTGGACGGGCTGGCCTTCTTCACCTCGGCGATCACCGCCGGGTCGCCGTTGGCCACCGCCGCCTGCAGCGCGCGCACGAAGCCACGTACCGGCGGGGCGCTGGCCACGGCGGCCTGCAGGTCCTCGAGGGGACGCTGGGCACGGCGCTGGGCCACTTCTTCGGCCTTGCGGGCCAGGATCGTCTGCAGGATGTCGCTCATCGTCTTCGATTCGGTGCGGGGGCGGTGAGGACGGCCATTATCGGCCATCAAGAGGGTCAGGCTGAACCGCGCGCTCAGGCAACCAGCGCGCGGGTGGTCTCTACATACTGCTGCAGGCGCTGGCGGGCGCTGCCGTTGGCGATGGCGGCACGGGCGCGGGCCAGGCCGTCGCCGATGTCGCTGGCCACGCCGGCCACGTACAGCGCGGCGCCTGCGTTCAGGGCCACGATGTCCAGCGCCGGGCCGGGGGTGTTGTCCAGCACCGCACGCAGCATGGCAATGGACTGCTCCGGGCCATCCACGCGCAGGTTGCGGCTGGCCGACATGGCGATGCCGAAGTCTTCCGGGTGGATCTCGTACTCGCGTACCTTGCCGTCGCGCAGCTCGCCCACCAGGGTACCGGCGCCCAGCGAGATCTCGTCCATGTTGTCGCGGCCCCAGACCACCATGGCGCGCTCGGTGCCCAGCTCGCGCAGCACGCGTGCCTGGATACCCACTAAATCCGGGTGAAACACGCCCATCAGCACCGACGGTGCGCTGGCCGGGTTGGTCAGCGGGCCAAGGATGTTGAAGATGGTACGCACACCCATCTCGCGGCGGACCGGCGCGACGACCTTCATCGACGGGTGATGGATCGGCGCGAACATGAAACCGATGCCGGTCTGTTCGATGGCCGCGGCGACCTGCGCCGGCTGCAGCTCGATGGCCGCACCCAGTGCTTCGACTGCATCGGCGCTGCCGGACTTGGACGACACGCTGCGGTTGCCATGTTTGGCCACGCGCGCACCGGCCGCAGCGGCGACGAACATCGCGCAGGTAGAGATGTTGAAGGTGTGCGAGCCATCGCCGCCGGTGCCGACGATGTCGACCAGGTGGGTGCTGTCGGCCACCGGCACCGCCAGCGCGAATTCGCGCATCACCGTGGCCGCCGCGGCAATCTCGTCGATGGTTTCCTTCTTCACGCGCAGGCCGGTGAGGATGGCGGCGGTCATCATCGGCGACACGTCGCCGCGCATGATCTGCCGCATCAGGTCGACCATTTCGTCGAAGAAGATTTCGCGGTGTTCGATGGTGCGTTGCAGGGCTTCCTGGGGGGAGAAGCTCATGGGAATGCTCCTTGGATCAGGCCGCCGGACGCTGCAGGAAATTGCGCAGCAGGGCGTGGCCATGTTCGGTGAGGATGGATTCGGGATGGAACTGCACGCCTTCCACCGGGAACTGGCGGTGGCGCAGGCCCATGATCTCTTCGATCGAGCCGTCGTCGTTCTCGGTCCAGGCGGTCACTTCCAGCACATCGGGCAGGCTGTTCTTGTCCACCACCAGCGAGTGGTAGCGGGTGGCCTGGTAACGGTCCGGCAGGCCGGCGAACACGCCCTTGCCTTGATGGCGGATGGGCGAGGTCTTGCCATGCATGATGTTGCCGGCGCGGATGACCGTACCGCCGTAGACCTGGCCGATGCCCTGGTGGCCCAGGCACACGCCGAGGATCGGCGTGGTCGGGCCCAGGCGCTGGATGAGTTCCAGCGACACGCCCGCTTCGTTGGGCGTGCACGGGCCGGGCGAGATGACGATGCGCTCAGGCTTCTGCGCGGCGATCTCGTCCACGCTCATCGCATCGTTGCGCACCACCTTGACCTCGGCGCCCAGCGTCTGCAGGTACTGCACGAGGTTGTAGGTGAAGCTGTCGTAGTTGTCGATCATCCACAACATGGTCAGGTTCCGTCGCTTATCAGGAAAATGGCGTACACGTTTTCGGTGTAGGTGATGGGGCCGGCTTCGATGGATTCGCGCAGGCGTGAGCCAGTGGTCTCGATCATGTCCATCTGCGCCGCAGGTGACGGCGGCGATGGCGGTGTCACCATGTCGTCGCTTCTGGGCCAATTGCCCGCCTGCACGCCATAGGCGAAGTTCGGCGCCACATCGGAGATGCTGTACAGCCCGCGCAGCTTCGTGCCGTAGGCATTGGCAAGGCCCTGCGCGGATTGGCGCGTCGACGCGGCGGCCTCACCCTTGAGTTCGCGCCGCAGCGCCACTTCGCCCGAGTAGGTCGGGGCCACGCTGCTGACCTGCAGGTTCTCGTTGGCCTTCAGTGCACCCAGCACGTCCTGCATCGCCTTCACGCTGGCGAAGCTGGCACGCAGCTGGCGCGACACGCGGGTGCCGACGAAGACCTGCCGGTTCTGCTCATAGCGCGTGGCCGGGCCGATCCGCAGATTGTCCGCACGCACGCTGCCCTCCACCGCCTTGTGCTGCTTGAACAGCGCCAGCACGCGCGCGACGTTGTCCTGCACGCGGCGGCGCGCGGCGTCGGCATCCATGTCGGTCTCTTCGATGTTCAACTGCAGGCCGAACCGGTCCGGCATCACCTCGCGGCGCGCCTCGCCCTTCACCAGCAGGTGCGGCTGCGAGGGAATGGTATTGGCCTGCGCCCACGCAGACGGGGCCATCGTGGCCAGCAGTGACGACCACAGCAATGCGCTCAGCAGCTTCATGCGGTACTCCTTGTCTTGAACGGGAACGGCGGAACGACCACGGCGCAGCGACCGTGGTGAGGCAGGCTTACAGGCCCTTGGCGGCCTGGGCGACGGCGCGGAACAGCGCGCGGCCCTTGTTCATCGTCTCGTCCCATTCCTTGTCCGGGTCCGAGTCGTAGACGATGCCGGCGCCGGCCTGCACATACAGGCGGCCGTCCTTGATCACGGCGGTGCGGATCGCGATCGCGGTATCGGCATCGCCGTGCCAGCCGATGTAGCCGATGCTGCCGGCGTAGACATTACGCTTGATCGGTTCCAGCTCGCGGATCACTTCCAGCGCGCGGATCTTCGGCGCACCGCTGACCGTACCGGCCGGGAAGGTGGCACGCAGCACGTCGGCATAGCTCAGGCCCGGCTGCAGCTGCCCGGTCACTTCGCTGACGATGTGCATGACGTGGCTGTAGCGCTCGATCACGAACTGCTCGCCCACTTCCACGGTGCCGGCCTTGGACACGCGACCAGCATCGTTGCGGCCGAGGTCGATCAGCATCAGGTGCTCGGCGCGCTCCTTCGGATCGGCCAGCAGCTCGGCTTCCAGCGCCAGGTCCTGTTCGACAGTGGCACCGCGCGGCCGGGTGCCAGCGATCGGACGCACCGTCACTTCGCCATCCTGCAAACGCACCAGGATTTCCGGCGAGGAACCGACCACCTGCAGGTCGCCGACATCAAGGAAATACATGTAGGGCGACGGGTTCAGTGCACGCAGCGCACGGTACACATCCACCGGGCGCGCTTTGAACGGCACGCTCAGGCGCTGGCTCAGCACCACCTGGAAGATGTCGCCGGCACGGATGTATTCCTTGCTGCGCTGGACCGCATCGACGAAGCCTTCGCGGGTGAACCCGGAGACGAAATCGGACTCGTCCAGCACGTCGCTGTTGAGCGGTGCGGGATAGCCGGCCCCCGGTGCGCGCAGCTTGGCGGTCAACGCATCCAGGCGTGCCTGGGCCTGCTCGAACGCACCCTCGACACGCGGGTCGGCATGCACGATCAGGTACAGCCGGCCCTTGAGGTTGTCGAACACCGCCAGCTCGTTGGAGTCCAGCAGCAGGATGTCCGGCGTGCCCAGCTCGTCGCGGCCTGCCGGCGGAGCCAGGCGCGGTTCGATGTAGCCGATGCACTCGAAACCGAACCAGCCGACCAGGCCGCCGGTGAAGCCCGGCAGGCCTTCCAGCTTGGGCACCGAGTGGGGGGGGGGGCGCGCCTCGACTTCGGCGAACGGGTCGGCCACCTCGCGGGTGTCCACCACCTGGCCGTCTTCGCGCACGGTCAGCGTGTGGCCATGGAAGGCATACACGCGGCGCGCCGGCAGGCCGATGATCGAGTAACGACCAAAGCGCTCGCCGCCTTCGACGGATTCAAACAGGTAGGTATTGGGGCCGTCGGCGAGCTTCAGATAGACCGAAAGCGGCGTGTCCAGGTCGGACAGCACTTCACGGACGACGGGAATATGGGTGTGGCCTTCAGCGGCCTGCAGCTGAAACTGAGCGTGCGAGTTCAAGACGACTTTCCTTCCGGGACACAGCGTTATGGGGGCGGACGACGGCAACGGGCCACCATCGCCACCAACGGCGTGCGGAAGAAAGGGTATGCGGGGTCGTCAGGCTGGACACCCCTTGACTGTATCGCAGCCGGGGCGGGAGGGGAACCCCGTCGCGGCGTCGCGGTTCATTCGGCCATTAGCCCATCCGCCGGGCGTTCTCCTGGGCCTCCAGCCCCTGTTGCTGGGCCAGTCCGGCTGCCGTCGCCTGTTCGCGACCGGTGTTCAGGGCGTCAACCTGCGCCGTACTCACGGCCAGCGGCTGGGCCATGCCGGCCGCCACGTCCACATGCGCATGTCGGCGGTGGGCCGCCTGCAGATCCGGGGTGTCGATCGCGAATGCCCGCGTGCGGTCGTCACTGAGCAGCACATGGGAGATGGCCTGCAACCCTTCGCGCTTGGCCTGCGCAGCCAACGCCCCGGCCAGCTGATCGCTCTGCAGGTTCGGGATGCGGCCATGTGCCACATCGAGGCCGTGCACGCCGGTCTGCGCGCCCTTGAACAGATGGAAATCGATGTGCCCCGGATCGTTCAGCGCGGGCATCTTCGCGCCCCCCTCCTGCAGCTGCGCATGCGGCCGCCCAAGCAGCTTGCGCGCGGCCGCCTCCTGGCTCGCGATTGCCGCGTCGAGACTGGGGTTCATCGTCTCGCTCATGCCATGCCGGTCCACCGACTCCCCCATGGTGGCACTGCCGCGCCCGATCACCCACGACGTCTTGGCCAGGTTGACCAGGTTCTGCGGCAGTGCCGGCGTGGGCAGGTGCGTGGCAATGCCCTTGTTGGCCATCGCGCCCAGCCCGACGGTGCCGGCCAGCACGGCCGGCGCCTGCGAGGTCAGCCCGGTGATCTGATGGCTGCTCCAGTTCATGCCCATGTGGAAAGTCGCGCCGTACACGGCATAGCCGTTGCGCAGCCCATTGGCCACGCCATGCACGCCCTGCTGCAGCTGGCCGCCCAGATGATGGCCGCCGGCACGGATGCGGCCGGCATCCGCCGCCGCTTCACGGGTGGCTTCACGGGCCTTGGTTTCGTGTTGATTGCGCGCCGCATCACCGTGCTCACGCATCTGTCTGGCCATGTCGTCGGCACCGAGCGCACCCAGCACGCTGGCCCCGATGTTCCAGCCGTAACTGCCCTTGGCCTGCACGCGGTGGCTGACCGATTCGACCAGACCCTGCAGCTCGCGACCCTTGGCAATGACCGTCGCACCGCCTTCGATGCCCACCCGCATGCTCTTGCCACCGTAGTCGACCACGGTGCCGATCGCATTTCCCTGCAGGGTCGACGCACGCTCGACGGCCACGCCGGACAAGCTCATGCCCCGGCCCGCCAGCGCGCCGACCTGCTCGACATGTTCACCGGCAACCCGTCCGGCACGCATGCCGCGCGCACCTGCGATCAGCACCTCGGCCAGCGGGCCACCGTATTCGGCAAGCTGGCTTGGCGCTTCTCGATGACGGCGATCCACCACCTTTCCGTTCACTTCGGTCTTGGCGTCCAGCAACAGTTCCATCCTGCCCGCGGCCACCGGAACATTGCGCAATGCCTCTGCCCCGGATTTCGACGCCAGCTGGTCAACCAGCTGGGCCGTGGCCGTCTGCGCACCCGCCGGCATCATCTCCTGCAGCTTGCGGGTAACCATCTGCTGCACGCCGGGCTGACGCAGCAGCTGGCTGGTCTCGCTGGCCAACAGGCCAAAGCCCTGCCGGTGATGCTCGTTGAGCCGCTTCAATCCATTCTGCACATCGTTGAGCACTTCACCCGACGTCTGGTAGGTGTGCACCGTGTCGCGCGTGTTGAACACCGGCAATCCGTGGGATTTCGCGTAGCGATCGGCGGTGGCCGGATGCAGCCCGGCCGAATTGAAGGTGGTCGCACGTACACCGGTAACCGCCGAAGCGGCAGAGGCCATGCCGCCGCCAAGCGAATGACCGGCGAGTTCAAACTGGGTACCAGAGGTCTTCAAGCGACTCGCCAGTGCCATGGCCCGATCGTAGTAGTCACTCTGCATGCCTACGCCCTGGCGTCCATTGTTGAGGAAATCCTCGCCTCCGGATTCACGCCGCCCGCCTTTCGCCCGGGGATCGATGATTTCGCCCGTTGAGCCCTTGAACACCAGCACAGGCTTGGCGTCATCACCGAACACCCTTTTGTCCGGAATGTAGATCTCTGCGCGAAAACCCGAGTCGTTCGGCCGCATCAGCTTCTTCAGGTCGGCCGCTCCCAGGCTGATGCCCGCCGCTTTGAGCGTGTCCGGGTCGGTCACGGCACTGGCGCGCGTCCACCCGACCGGCGGCTCACCTTTGCCCTTTGCCGAGGCATACACATCACCAGCAAGCGAACCCAGCTCGCGGGCGTGATAGGTCTCGCGCAAGCGCGCCGCCTCGGTGGCATGTCCACCTCCCTGCAGTTGCTCGACCAGGTGCTGCTGCGCCTGGACGCTCTTGGCGCGGGCCTGCAACAGGCGTTCCTGCTGCTCGGGATCGTGACCGCTCATGGCAGACTCCATTGCTCATCAGTGAAGACACGGTCATCCAGGACCTGCTGGAATGACCACAGCCAACGCTATCATCCCCCGAACGCGTCCATGTCAAGGGATCACATGCACCGTCACCCTCACAGTTCCTTTACGCCATTTTCCTGCCTGGCGCTGATGCTGCTGATGCTGCTGAGCGCCTGCGCGCGCACGTCTTCACATGGCGCGGAGCGCTATTTCGAGGGCAAGGCACTTGAACTGGCCATCGCCGCCGAACAGGGTGATGCAGCGACGATCACGCGCCTGATCAAGACCGAAGGCGTGAACCCCGACAAGGAGTTCTCGAAGCAGGATGGCATTCCGCTCATCGCGTGGCCGTTGCGCGCACAGAACCTGGAAGGCCTGCGCGCGATGCTCGACAACGGCGCCGACCCGAATGCACGGCGTATTGAAACGCTGGACGGCGAGACGTTCCGCCACAACAACGCCATGGTCTATGCCGCGAAGATGGACGATCCGCGCTACCTGGCCCTGCTGCTGGATCATGGCGGCGACCCGGACACGCGCACCTCCAACACCGAAACGCTGCTGTTCCAGGCTTTCATTTCCGGCAACCTGTGGAAGAACATCCAGCTGCTGGTGGAGCGAGGCGCGCACGTCAACGAATCCAACATCGGCCAGGCCGATACCGTTCTCAGCTGGTACACCGGCCGTGGCGGCTTCGAGCAGGCTTACTGGCTGCTTGAGCATGGTGCGGACCCCACGATTGCATCGCCGTCATCGGCGCAACCGGGCGCGCCCGATCGGATGGCCATGGTCGAAGCCATCTACTGGGAAATCACCACACCGGACCTGCTGCCCTGGCAGAAGAAGTGCCAGCAGTGGCTGATCGATCACGGCATTGCCCGGCCGCCGCTGCCGCAGTACATCCGCGAGAAGCGTGAAGCATTCGGGTTCCCGGCGAAGGAGCAGGACATCCCCCCGTTGTAGGACTTCCGGTCCGGCTCAGCGCGGCTCGGACAACAGGGCACAGCCCACGGGCAGGTGCATCCGCACCCTGCCCGGCACGCACGCGATGCGGAACTGGCGCGCCTGTACCGGTTCGCCGTCCAGGTTGAGCGTCAACGGACGCTCGGATTCCACCTGCAGCCACGACAGGCGCGCGCGCGTCGCCAGTTGTTCCAGCGCGGCCTGGGTGCCGGACTTCAGCATCTGGCCAAGCGTGGCGGTGACTTCACCTTCCAGCTCCGGAAGCACCGTCACGTCCAGCTGCCCATCATCGATCAGCGCCTGCGGGCACAATTGCTGGCCACCACCGGCCTGGCGGCCATTGCCGATGCCGAGCGCGATGAAGTCGCCTTCCCACGCGAAATCCGGGCCCGACAGGCGCGCATGGATCGGCTCGATCCGCCCCAGCTTGGCAATGCCGGTGATCACGTAGGCCAGCCCGCCCAGCATCTTCTTCAGGCCGGCATCGGTCTCCACCGTCACCTGCGTGCCGAAGCCACCGCTGGCGAGGTTGGCGCACCACCATTGCGTGCCATCGGCGTCCACGCGCAGCAGATCGATGGCATGCGGCGTGGCCTGCCCGATCAAGGCCAAGGCCGCCTTCGGCTCGGTCGGGATGCCGGCCGCAGTCGCGAAGTCGTTGGCGGTCCCCATCGGGATCAGCGCCAGCGAGGGCAACGCATCTGCCGGCTCCTCACGATGCGCCAGTGTCTCGGCCACCGCGCTGAGCGTGCCGTCGCCACCGGCGGCCACGATCACGTCCACGCCATGATCGATCGCCTCGGCCACGTAGCGTTCGGCGTCACCGTCTTCCCAGGTCACACGCACTTCCAGCTGCACGCCCTGCCCACGCCAATGACCGACCGCGTCGCGCAGCTCGTCATTGCCTGCGGATTTTCCGTTGAGGATCAGGCGCCAGCGCGGGGTGGTCATGCGGTGCTTCCAGGACGGGGGTGGCACAGGCTAGCAATGCGCCGTTTGTCCGCAGTGAATGTCACGCAGGTGTCATTCAGCTGCTGGAGAATGGAAGGCCATAGCAGGGACGACGGATGGAGGCAGGATCAGCCTCCCACGCATGCAGCGAGGCCACGCCAGTGATTGGCGTGGCTTTTTTTTGGTGCGTAGGGAGTGCGAACCAAGGTTCGCACCCACCGGGTTGCGGTTCGCACCCACCAGGCTGCGGTTCGCACCCACCGGGTTGCGGTTCGCGCACACCGGGTGGGTAGATCCACGCCATGCGTGGATGCACTTCGCCTCAACCGTTGGCGAAATCGTGCAATGCCTGGCCCTGCAGCCGGTACACGGTCCACTCGTCCTGCGGCGTGGCGCCAGCGGCGGTGTAGAACTCGATGGCCGGGGTATTCCAGTCCAGCACCGACCATTCGAAACGACCGCAACCCTCGGCCACGGCCTGGCGTGCGATGTACTTCAGCAGCGCCTTGCCGGCGCCTGCGCCGCGCTTTTCCTGGCTGACATACAGGTCTTCCAGGTAGATGCCCTTGCGGCCCAGCCAGGTGGAGTAGTTGTAGAAATACACGGCGTAACCAATGGGCTCGCCGTCGGCTTCGCAGATCAGCGCGCGGGCCGTTGCGTCGGCGCCGAACAGGCTTTCGGCGATGCCGATCTCATCGGTCTGCACCGAATGCTCGGCCTTCTCGTAGATGGCCAGTTCGCGGATGAAATGCAGGATCAGGCCGGCATCGGCCACAGTGGCCGGACGGATGTTCAACAGAGCCATGGGCGGAAAAGGGAGACGGAGGGAATCAGGCGAGCTTAATCCCCTCCGTCCCTTTTTTGTCAGCGTGCCGCAGCGACGTTCGCGCGCATCTGCGCGATCACGTCCTGGTAGCTGGTCTTGGCGTTGAAGATGGCCGAACCGGCGACGAAGGTGTCGGCACCGGCCGCAGCGATCTCGCCGATGTTGTCGGCCTTCACGCCGCCGTCGATCTCCAGGCGGATGTCCTTGCCGCTGGCATCGATCATCTTGCGCACCACGCGCAGCTTGTCCAGCGCCGAGGGAATGAAGGCCTGGCCGCCGAAGCCCGGGTTGACCGACATCAGCAGCACCAGATCCAGGTCGTCCAGTACCCAGTCGAGGATGTCCACCGGGGTGGCCGGATTGAGCACGATGCCCGGCTTGCAGCCCAGCGAGCGGATCAGCTGGATGGTGCGGTGCACGTGGCGGCTCGCTTCCGGGTGGAAGCTGATGTAGGTGGCACCGGCTTCGGCAAAGTCCGGGATGATGCGGTCCACCGGCTCGACCATCAGGTGCACGTCGATCGGCGCGGTCACGCCGTGCTTGCGCAGCGCCTGGCAGACCATCGGGCCGATGGTCAGGTTCGGCACGTAGTGGTTGTCCATCACGTCGAAGTGGACCCAGTCCGCGCCGGCGGCGAGGACGTTGTCGACTTCCTCGCCGAGGCGGGCGAAGTTGGCGGACAGGATGGAGGGGGCGATGAGGCAGTTGGACATGGCCGGGCCTTGCAACGGTAGGAAAGAGGGTCAGCGCTTGCGCAGGGTCTTGATGCGGTCGTAGGCGGCGTTGATCCGCCGCGACTTCTGCTCGGCCTGCTGCTGCAGCTCGGGGGCCGCGCCGCCGAGCTTGTCGGGGTGGTACTGGGAAATCAGCTTGCGGTAGGCGCGCTCGACCTCGGCATCGGTGGCCTCGGAGGTCAGCCCCAGCTCCCGGTACGGGTTTTCCTTGTTCAGGCGGAACCAGTCCGAATCGAAGGCATGGCCGATCAACAGGCCGACCACCGCGCCAAACAGCGGATTGGGCCGGAACAGCAGGGCGCCGGCGATGAATCCGAGCAGTTTTCCGTACCAGCGCATGGCGCTCCGGGGTCGACCGACGAAATGGACGCTCATTTTACGTCACAGCGGGCCCGGACGGCTTTACACTAGGCCGCCCGCTGGTCAGCGGGCCCGCCGGGTCCGTTGGGCAGCAGCCGTATCGACAACGCCCCAGGAGTGCCCGTGCCAACCACGCTGTTGCAATCCGATCTCCCCGGCCTGCCCTTGCGCCATCGCGGCAAGGTGCGTGATGTGTTCGATATCCCGCGCGAGCGGCTGCCAGCAGGGACCCCGCCGGGCGACTACCTGCTGATGGTGGCCACCGATCGCCTGTCGGCGTTCGACGTGGTCCTGCCCGACCCGATCCCGGGCAAGGGCGAGATGCTCTGCCAGGTCTCCAACTTCTGGTTCGCCAAGACCGCGCACCTGATGCCCAACCACCTGACCGGCATCGACGTGGCCAGCGTGCTGCCCGAAGGCGTGGACCCGGCCCTGTACGCCAAGCGCGCGGTGGTCACCCGCAAGCTGAAGCCGGTGCCGGTGGAAGCGATCGCCCGCGGCTACCTGATCGGCAGCGGCTGGAAGGACTACCAGCGCACCGGCAAGGTCAGCGGCATCGACCTGCCCGACGGCCTGCGCCAGGCCGAGCAGCTGCCCGAGCCGATCTTCACCCCCTCGACCAAGGCCGCCGTGGGCGACCATGACGAGAACATCGATTTCGATGCGATGGTGAAGCAGGTCGGTGCCGAGATGGCCGAGCGCGTGCGCGATGCCACCCTGCGCATCTACAAGTTCGCCGCCGAATACGCCCGCGAGCGCGGCATCATCCTGGCCGATACCAAGTTCGAGTTCGGTACCGACGCCGATGGCCGCCTGTACATCATGGACGAGATGCTGACGCCGGATTCCTCGCGTTACTGGCCGGCCGACGAGTACGAAGTGGGCACCAGCCCGCCGAGCTACGACAAGCAGTTCGTGCGCGATTACCTGGAGACGCTGGACTGGGGCAAGACCGCCCCGGGCCCGACCATCCCGGCCGAGATCATCGAGCGCACCCGCGCCAAGTACGCCGAGGCGCTGCAGCGCCTGGCCGGGATCAGCGTCGACTGATGCCCTGCGCCCCACGCCGGTCTGGCTGGGGGCGTTCTGAATGCGGTACTGCCGGCCGCTGGCCGGCAACCTCGCGAACCTGCAGCCAGGCATGGCCTGGCTCTACTGCCGGTTGCCTGGGGGTAGTGCCGGCCGCTGGCCGGCAACCTCGCGAACCTGCAGCCAGGCATGGCCTGGCTCTACTGCCGGTTGCCTGGGGTAGTGCCGGCCGCTGGCCGGCAACCTCGCAAGCCTGCAGCCAGGCATGGCCTGGCTCTACTGCCGGTTGCCTGAGGGTAGTGCCGGCCGCTGGCCGGCAACCTCGCGAACCTGCAGCCAGGCATGGCCTGGCTCTACTGCCGGTTGCCTGGGGTAGTGCCGGCCGCTGGCCGGCAGCCTCGCGAACCTGCAGCCAGGCATGGCCTGGCTCTACTGCCGGTTGCCTGGGGTAGTGCCGGCCGCTGGCCGGCAGCCTCGCGAACTCGGCTATGCTCTGGATTGCCGGCCAGCGGCCGGCACCACCGTTGTCCGAGGAAGCAACGCAGCATGCAGACATCCACCGAGCTTGCGCGGCCGATCGACCGCTATTTCGCCAGCTACTCCGACGACCACCGCAATCTGATCAACCAGCGCATCCACGTGGTGGCGGTGCCGGCGATCCTGTGGTCGGTGGTGGCCCTGCTGTGGTGCCTGCCGCCGCTGATCACCTGGTTCCAGTACGGCATCTGGTCGGCGTTCGCGATGTTCAGCGCCTGGTGCTTCTACAACAAGCTGTCGCGCCCGCTGGGCATCGGCATGCTCATCCAGTTCTTCGTATTCGGCTGCCTGTGCAGGCTGCTGGAGGCCGAGATCGGCCTGCACAACCTGTTCTGGCTGGCGGTGGGTGTATTCGTGGTGGCCTGGATCGCGCA
Organism: Stenotrophomonas sp. FR024; assembly: GCF_047500745.2. Classification (NCBI taxonomy): domain Bacteria; kingdom Pseudomonadati; phylum Pseudomonadota; class Gammaproteobacteria; order Lysobacterales; family Lysobacteraceae; genus Stenotrophomonas; species Stenotrophomonas sp. FR024. The sequence continues at coordinate 30,701 of NZ_JAXAXM020000003.1, read as the reverse complement.
GTTCATCGGTCACAAGTTCGAGGGCCGCAAGCCCAGCTTCCTGACCGACCTGACCTACCTGCTGATCGGCCCGGCCTGGGTGATGGCCAAGTTCTACCGCAAGCTCGACTGGCGCTACTGACCTGCCCGTGGCCGACGCTGCCCCTCGTTTCCTGAACGGGCAGATTCCGTCACCCGCACTCCACGACGGCCCTGCCAGCCTGCACCGGTGATCCGTTCCCCATCGCCCGCCCGTCGACGGCAGCCCCTGTGCGACAGGGCCTGCGGTCTCCCTGCGTCGGCGTAGGGTGTCCCCCGAGAGCAACCGGGGAGGGACCGCAGCAAAGTGATGCTGCGCTGCAGAAAAAATGAATCAGCGGACGTTACCTGCAATTGATCGCTGTTCGATGGGTTTCGGCGACATTTCGCAGCCTGTTATCCTCCCTGACCTGCTCGTGAATCATGGATTCCCTGCATGCTCCCCAGCCTGCCCCTGCTGCTGGCCCTGCCGTTCCTGATGGCAGCGGCTGTTGCGGCCTTCCCCCGTAGTTCGCGCTCGACTGCTGCCTGGCTGGCGGCGCTGGCGCCGTTGGGCGGACTGGCCATCCTCGGCTGGCTGACTCCGTCGGTGCTCGACGGCCAGGTCGTGCAGACGATGGTCCCTTGGCTGCCGCAGATCGGTCTGGACTTCACCCTGCGCCTGGACGGGCTGGCCTGGATGTTCGCCGGGCTGGTGCTCGGCATCGGCGCGCTGGTGGTGCTGTATGCGCGCTACTACCTGAGCCAGCAGGACAACGCCCACCGCTTCTACTGCTACCTGCTGCTGTTCATGGGCGCCATGCTGGGCATGGTGCTGTCGGGCAACCTGCTGTTGCTGATGATTTTCTGGGAAATGACCAGCATCAGCTCGTTCCTGCTGATCGGCTTCTGGTCGCACCGCCAGGACGCCCGCGAAGGCGCACGCATGGCGCTGGTGATCACCGGCGGCGGTGGCCTGGCCCTGCTCGGTGGCGTGCTGCTGATCGGCCGCATCGTCGGCAGCTTCGACCTGGATGTGGTGCTGGCCGCCGGCGAGCAGATCCGCGCCAGCGCGCTGTACCCGTACGCACTGTTCCTGGTGCTGGCCGGCATCTTCACCAAGAGCGCGCAGTTCCCGTTCCACTTCTGGCTGCCGCACGCGATGGCGGCGCCGACCCCGGTCTCTGCCTACCTGCACTCGGCCACCATGGTGAAGGCCGGTGTGTTCCTGCTGGCGCGGCTGCACCCGGCACTGGCCGGCAGCGACCTGTTCTTCTACACGGTCAGCGGCATCGGCGCGCTGACCCTGCTGATCGGTGCCTGGAATGCGATCTTCCAGCACGATCTGAAAGGCCTGCTGGCGTACTCGACCATTTCCCACCTGGGCCTGATCACCCTGCTGTTCGGCCTGTCCACGCCGATGGCGGTGGTGGCCGGCGTGTTCCACATCCTCAACCACGCCACCTTCAAGGCCTCGCTGTTCATGGCCGCCGGCATCATCGACCACGAAACCGGCACCCGTGACATGCGCAAGCTGGGTGGCCTGCGCAAACTGATGCCATTCACCAGCGCGCTGGCGATCATCGCCTCGCTGGCGATGGCCGGCATCCCGTTGCTCAACGGCTTCCTGTCCAAGGAAATGCTGTTCGCCGAAGCGCTGACCGCCGGTGGCGGCCCGGGCGCGATGCGCACGGCCGTATCGATCGCGGCGCTGCTGGCCGGTGTGTTCGGCGTGGCCTACAGCCTGCGCTTCGTGCACGACACCTTCTTCGGCCCCGGCCCGCACGACCTCGACCGCGTGCCGCATGAGCCGCCGCGCTGGATGAAGGTGCCGGTGGAACTGCTGGTGGTGATCTGCGTGGCGGTGGGCATCGCCCCGGCACTGACCGTGGCGCCAGTGCTGCATGCCGCTGCGGCCTCGATCCTCGGCAACGCCATGCCCGAGTACAGCCTGGCCGTATGGCACGGCTTCAACCTGCCGCTGGCGATGAGCGCGATCGGCGTGGTCGGTGGCGTGGCGCTGTACTTTGGCCTGCGCAAGCTGATCAACCTGCACGGGGTGGAAACCCGCACCACCGGCCGCAACGTGTTCCATGCGCAGCTGGATGCCCTTTCCGCGCTGGCCATGCGCCTGACCAACGGCATCGCCAATGGCAGCCTGCAGCGCATGCTGCTGGGCCTGGTGCTGGTGGCGATCGCGGTCGCCGCCGCGCCGTTCGTGGCCAACCCGGCCTCGCCGAACTGGACCGCGCCGCAGCCGATCCCGCTGCTGGGCTGGGTGCTGTGGCTGGTGATGATGGCCTGCGCCGTTGCCACCCTCCGTGTCTACAAGCAGCGCCTGCTGGCGGTGCTGCTGGTCGGCGGCGTCGGCCTGATGGTGGCGCTGACCTTCGTGTTCCTGTCCGCACCGGACCTGGCGCTGACCCAGCTGCTGGTGGAGATGGTGACCCTGGTGCTGATGCTGCTGGGCATGAACTACCTGCCCGCGCAGTCCGGGCCGGAGCGGCCGCGCTGGCGCAAGCGCCGCGATGCGGTGATCGCGATCATCGCCGGCGCCGGCCTGGGTGCACTGGCCTATTCGGCGATGACGCTGCCGCCGAACACCATGGCCGGCGAGCTGCTCGCCCGCGCCCTGCCCGAGGCCTATGGCCAGAACGTGGTCAACGTGATCCTGGTCGACTTCCGCGGCTTCGATACCTTCGGCGAGATCACCGTGTTCGGCATCGCCGCACTGGTGGTGCATGCGCTGCTGCGTCGCACGCGGATGGCGCCGGAGCAGATCATGCCCGGCCCGCCGATCAAGCTGCCGGTGCCGGCCGACCTGGCGCAGATCATGTTCCCGCTGACGCTTACCGTATCGATCTTCCTGTTCCTGCGCGGCCACAACGCGCCGGGCGGTGGCTTCATCGCCGGCCTGGTGCTGGCGGTGCCGCTGCTGATCCAGTACGTGATCCAGGGCACCGCGTCGGTGGAGTCGCGCTTCGGCTTCGACTACATCCGCTGCATCGGCATGGGCCTGTTGATCGCCCTGCTCAGCGGCAGCGCGTCGATGCTGTTCGGCGTGCCGTTCCTGACCAGCGGCCACCTCGACCTGCACCTGCCGCTGATCGGCGACGTGCCGCTGGCCAGCGCGATTGGTTTTGACATCGGCGTCTATCTGGTGGTGTTCGGTGGTGCCATGCTGATGCTGTCGATGATGGGCACGATCAAGCCGTCGCGTACCCGCACTGCCCGCAAGGGTGAGATCGACCTGCAACGCCGTTCGGCACGCACCGGGGAGATGCACTGATGGAACTGGCCCTGGCTACCGCGATCGGCGTACTGACCGCCATCGGCATCTACCTGCTGCTGCGTGCGCGCAGCTTCGATGTGATCCTCGGCATGACCTTCCTGTCCTACGCCACCAACCTGCTGATCTTCGCCGGTGGCCGCGTGGTGCTGGGCAAGGCACCGGTGCTGCAGGAAGGCGTGGACAGTCACCTGGGCAACTACACCGATCCGCTGCCACAGGCGCTGGTGCTGACAGCGATCGTGATCGCCTTCGCGATGACCGCGGTCAGCATCGTGCTGGCCATGCGCAGCCGCAGCGACAACCACAGCGACCACGTGGACGCCCACGAGCCGGATGACGACCTGCAGGATGAGCGCATGCCGCCGCGCCAGGGCGAGGACCGCGCATGAACCACCTGGTGATCCTGCCCATCCTGATTCCGCTGCTGGGTGCTGCACTGTCGCTGTTCGTCGAACACCGCCGCTATGGCCCCAAGGTGCAGCGCGCGGTGGCCTGGACTGCGCTGTCGGCGCTGGCGCTGGCGGTGGGCCTGCTGTTTGCCACCACCGCCACTGGTGAGATCAACGTCTACCTGCTCGGCGACTGGCCGTCGCGTCTGGGCATCGCGCTGGTGGCCGACCGGCTGTCGGCGTGGATGCTGCTGACCACCCTGCTGCTGGCCATTCCCTGCCTGCTGCATGCCTGCTCGGGCTGGGACCGTCGTGCACCACACTTCCATGCACTGTTCCAGTTCCAGCTGGTCGGCCTGAATGGCGCATTCCTGACCGGCGACATCTTCAACCTGTTCGTGTTCTTCGAGGTGATGCTGATCGCCTCCTACGGCCTGCTGCTCAGTGGCGGCCGCGGCCTGCGCATGCGCATCGGCCTGCACTACGTGGTGTTCAACGTCACCGCCTCGACCCTGTTCCTGATCGCACTGGGCCTGCTGTACGCCTCGCTGGGCTCGCTGAACATGGCCGAGCTGTCACAGCGCATTGCCGAGGTGCCGCCGGCGCAGCTGACTCTGGTAAAGGCCACGATGGGCCTGTTGCTGCTGGTGTTCTGCGCCAAGGCTGCACTGATGCCGCTGTACCTGTGGCTGCCGGAAGCCTATTCGCGCGCACCGGCCGCCGTGGCCGCCCTGTTCGCGATCATGACCAAGGTCGGCCTGTACTCGGTGCTGCGCATCCAGATGCTGTGGTTCGGCGACGATGCCGGTGCGATGGCCGGCTATGGCCGCGACTGGCTGCTGTGGGCCGGCGTGGCAACGCTGGTGCTTGGCGGCCTCGGTGCGCTGGCCGCGACCCGCCTGCGCGTGCTGATCTCGTATCTGGTGATCGTCTCGGCAGCCACGCTGTTCATCGCCTTCTCGGTAGGCACGCCGCAGGTGCTGTCCGCCGGCCTGTACTACCTGCCGCACAGCAGCTTCGTCGCCGCCGCACTGTTCCTGATTGCCGACCTGATCCGCCGCCGCCGCGGTGGCGCCAGCGACCGCAAGGAAGTAGTCGCGCCGATGCCGGGCAAGGAAACGCCGGCGGTGCTGTTCCTGATCGGCGCGGTGTCCGTGGCCGGCCTGCCACCGCTGTCCGGCTTCCTGGCCAAGGCCGCACTGCTGGCCGGCATGCCGGCGCAGTACACCGCGCCGGTGTGGACGGCAGTGCTGGTGAGCAGCCTGCTGGTGATCATGGGCCTGACCCGAGGCGGCATCCGCCTGTTCTGGCGCGTGCCGCCGGTCGAGGCCGATGCACCGAAGCCGCGCAAGGCACGCCTGCGCCGGGTCGAGCTGTACGCGGCCTGCATCCTGCTGGCCTGCGGCATCGGCATGACCCTGGCCGCTGCACCGCTGATGCGCTACACCGACGCCACCGCCGCACAGCTGCTGCACCCCAGCGAGTACGTGCAGCAGTTGCGCGCGACCACGCCGGAGATCCGCCAGCCATGACCGCCCAGCGTTCCCTGTTCCGCCGCATCATTCCCTCGCCGATGCTCAGCATCATGGTGGTGGCGTTCTGGCTGCTGATGTCCGACAGCTTCACCCTCGGCCAGTTCGTGCTGGGGCTGGTGCTGGGCGTGGTGGTGCCGCTGTTCGCCGCGCGCCTGGACCGCGAGTTCGCCCGCATCGGTACCCTGCGACCGCTGCCCAAGCTGCTGTGCGTGACCCTGTGGGACATCCTGATGTCCAACATCCGCGTTGCCGTGCAGGTGCTGGGCCCGGAGAAGAACATCCATCCGGGCTTCATCTGGCTGCCGCTGGACATCGCCAACATCCACGGCATCGCCGCGCTGACCAGCATGATCACGCTGACCCCGGGCACGGTCTCGGCCGCGCTCAGTGACGACCGCAAGTTCCTGCTGGTGCACGTGCTGCACCTGGAGGACCCGCAGGACCTGATCGATACGATCAAGCGCCGTTACGAGGCGCCGTTGATGGAGATCTTCCCATGACCGGTTTTGAAGTCATCCAGACCACCCTGGTGGTGTGCATGCACGTGGTCGGCCTGGCCATGCTGCTGGCCACCTGGCGCCTGCTGCGCGGGCCGACCGTGCCCGACCGCATCCTCGCGCTGGACACGTTGTCGGTGACCGCGATTGCCGAGCTGATGCTGTTCGGCATGTACCTCAACTCGCCGATCTACTTCGAGGCGGCGCTGATCATCGCCATGCTCGGCTTCGGCAGCACCGTGGTGCTGAGCAAGTTCGTGCTGCGCCGGGACATCGTCGAATGATCACCGCGATCCAGATCGGCCTGTCGATCCTGCTGCTGTTCGGCTGCTTCTTCATCCTGGTCGGTGCACTGGGCCTGGTGAAGCTGTCCACGTTCTTCAAGCGGCTGCACGCACCGACCAAGGCCAGCACGCTGGGCGTGGGCTGCGTGCTGGTGTGCTCGGTGTGCTACCACATCTTCCTCGGCCAGGACCCGCAGCCGCGCGAGCTGCTGATCACCGTGTTCCTGTTCATCACCGCACCGATCAGCGCGCACATGATGGCCAAGGCCGCGCTGTCGCTGCTGATGGAAACCCGCCCCAGCCTGCCCGGCAACGAGCCGGCTGCTGAAGAGCAGCTGCCGCCGCCGGAACCGGTGCGGGAAGAAGAAACCACGCAGAACCGGTGAATCCGGTAGAGGCCGACCTTGGTCGGCGCTTCGTTGCTGCGAGTGCCAACCAAGGTTGGCAGCTACCGGGTGATTGGTGGTGGGTGCCGACCGTTGGTCGGTACGGAGCCAACCGCATACACGCATGGCGTGGATCTACCGACCGCAATGCCCGGTAGCGGCCAACCTTGGTCGGCGCTTTGTTTCCCTGAGTGCCAACCAAGGTTGGCAGCTACCGCATCATCGGCGAGGTGACCGGTAGGTGCCGACCTTGGTCGGCGCTCTGTTTCCCCGAGTGCCAACCAAGGTTGGCAGCTACCGCATCATCGGTGGGTGGACCGGTGGGTGCCGACCTTGGTCGGCACGGAACCAACCGCATCCACGCAGAGCGTGGATCTACAACGCCGGTGCGCCCACCAGCAGCAGCTCCAGCACGAACCAGCCCGCGAACGCGACCAGCAGGATCGCGCCTTCGCCGCGGCTGATCTTCAGGTCGCCGCGCAGCATGGGGTACAGCACCAGTGCGAAGGCCAGCAGCGCCGGCAATTCCAGGCGCACGAACGAGGCCGGCAGGGCCAGCGGCTGCAGTACGGCCATCGCACCAATCACCAGCAACAGGTTGACCACGCTGGAACCCAGCACGTGGCCCAGCACCATGTCGCCATGACCACGGCGTGCGGCAGCAATCGCGGTTGCCACCTCCGGCAGCGCGGTACCGATCGCGACCGGCAGCAGACCGACCAGTAGCGGTGTCCAACCCAGTGCAGTACCGAAGTCCGCTGCGGCCCCCACCACCAGGCGTGCGCCCCAGTACAGGGCCAGCGCGGCGATCAGCACCCGCAGTACATTCAACGGCAGGCTGGTGCGGCTCAGTGCGGACTCGGCGATGGCTGCCTGCACCTCCGCACTCTCGCTGCGACCACGGCGCAGCAGCAGCACCTGCACCACGATGAAGCCGGCCAGCAGCACGCCGCCCTCCCAGCGCGCCAGGCCACCATCAAGACCGAACAGGATCAGCAGCACGCCGGCCGCCAGCAGCGACCACCACAGCACCGTCTGCAGGCGCGCGCGCAGCAGCAGTGGCGCAGCCATGGCCGCCACGGCCAGGGTCAGGCCCAGGTTGACGATGCTGCTGCCCACCGCGTTGCCCAGCGCCAGCTCCGGCTGACCGACCGCCAGCGCGCGCGCGTTGACCGCCAGTTCCGGCAGCGAAGTGGTCACGCCGAGCAGCAACAGGCCAGCCGTGAACGGACTGGCCCCGAAGCGTTGCGCCAAGCCGGACACGGCCTTGACGATGGAGTCCCCGCCCAGCGCCAGCAGCAGCAGGCCGAGCAGGAACCAGGCAATGGCAATGGCGATCATCGAGCACTCCCCCTGCGGTCGTGGCGCGATTCTACGCTGGCCCCGCGCGCATGGCTGGGCCGTGGATCAAGGATCAGCCACAGCCTTCCACATAATCGACCTGCGGGGTCTGCCCGACCCGCCACGCACCGACCCGGCCGTCCGCACCGAGTGCGAAATCGATCACCGCCCCACCCTCCTGCGCCGGACGCACGCGCAGGTGCTGGGCCTTCTCGTCGTACTTGTCGGGGCCGACGTCACCGCGGTCGGGGTACAGCACCTGCAGCTCGCCCAGGGTCATGCCGACCTTGCCGCCGCCCGGTGCGATGATGGCGGCGCTGCGCACGTCGTAGCGCACCAGCTTGCGGCCCTCGATCATCAGGCGCGGGTCTTCGGCATTCTGCGGTCGCAGGAAATAGCAGCCATCGTTGCTGTCGTCGGCCGGCAGCGGTTTGCCACTGGCATCGGTGCCCAGCCCCTGCAACGGTGCGCCGAAGCCACTGCGGACCTCAGCGATGCCGGCACCCAGCTTCGCGCCGGCGAAGCCCTCCAGGTGCGCGGGACTGTCCTCGCGGCGGTCATTGGCTGGACGGGCTGCCAGATCAGGATCCGTCGACTGCGCGGGCCCGGTCGCCGAGGCGGTTTCGGCCGGGGTATCGCTGCCGCTGCCGGCCGCCCCCTGCCTGTCGGAGCCAGCACTGCAGGCGGTGAGCGAAAGGAGCAACAGACCAGCAAGCGGAAGTTGCTTCATCGGTGCGGTTCCCTGGCACGAAGGTGGCTGCACGCTAGCCCATCCTGTGTGCAGGCGCTGCATTGTCATCGCGGTTTCATCGCCTTCGTTCAGGCTCGGCGAGCACCGACCTGGCCGTCCCTTCCATGCAACCGCGCAAGACCGATCTCGCCCGAACCGCGCTGCAGGCCCACCGCGCGCCGCTGGACATGCGCCAGCGACGGCTGCTGATCCTGTGCGACGGCCAGCGCACCATTGCCGACCTGACCGGCCTGCTCGGCCAGGACGCACCTGCGATGGTCATCCAGCTTGTGCAGGCGGGGTACCTGAGCACTGGCGTCCCAGCACCGTCGCCCGCAACCGCGGTAGCGCCGGTGCCCACACCGCCGGCAGCCGCACCTGCAGCACTTGCTGCACCCGCGGTCGAACGCCGCCGCTCGCTGGTGGCCGCGCGCATCTATGTGCTGGGCATCCTGGAGATGCAGCGCCACCCGCAGGCGGCAGCACTGTTCCGCGACCTGCAGCAGGCGCGTGCGGAAGACGAGGTGCTGCAGCGGCTGCAGTCGGCGATGCAGATGCTGCCCGGGCTGACCTCGGACGGCTATTGCCAGCGCGTACGCCAGCGCCTGTTGGAAGCGCTGCCGCTGGAGCATTGCGACGCGTTCGCGGAGGTGGCGTAAGCGCAGGTTCCGGCGGAGAGCATCCACGCATGGCGTGGATGCGATCAGGATCCGTGCCGACCAAGGTCGGCACCCACCAAGCTAGCGGGACGACCGGAAGTTGTTGCGCAGGCCGTTCCAGCACTGCTGGTAATCGCCTTGGCGATGGCCGGCGGCCAGCGCCTGTGCGGTCGGGCGGATCACCGCGCGGGTCTCGAACATGAAAGCCATCGTGTCCTTGATCACATCGGCCTTGGACAGGTCCGCATTGGAGGCCTTGTCGAAGGTCGGCGCATCCGGACCGTGACCGCTCATGCAGTTGTGCAGCGACGCGCCGCCGGGCACGAAGCCTTCGGCCTTGGCATCGTAGGCGCCATGCACCAGGCCCATGAACTCGCTGGCGATGTTGCGATGGAACCACGGCGGACGGAACGTGTTCTGCGCCACCAGCCAGCGTGGCGGGAAGATCGCGAAGTCCATGTTGCTGGTGCCGGGCGTGTCGCTGGGCGAATGCAGCACCAGGAAGATCGACGGATCCGGGTGGTCGTAACTGATCGAACCGATGGTGTTGAAGCGGCGCAGGTCGTAGCGGTACGGCGCGTAATTGCCATGCCAGGCCACCACGTCCAGCGGCGAATGGTCGATCGGCGCACGCCACAGGCGGCCCTCGAACTTGGCGATCAGTTCGAAATCACCATCGACATCCTCGAACGCCGCGTGCGGGGTTTCGAAGTCGCGCGGGTTGGCCAGGCCGTTGGACCCGATCGGACCGAGGTCCGGCAGTTTCAGCAGCGCACCGTAGTTTTCGCAGATATAGCCGCGGCTCGGGCCATCGGGCAGTTCGACGCGGAAGCGCACGCCGCGCGGGATCACCGCGATCTGCTGCGGCTCGATCTCGATCACGCCCAGCTCGGTCAGCAGGCGCAGCGCGCCCAGCTGCGGCACGATCAGCAGCTCGCCGTCGGCGTCGTAGAAGTAGCGGCCGACCATGTCGCGGTTGGCAGCGTATAGGTGGATGCCCACGCCGGCATGCGCATCGGGCGAGCCGTTGCCACCCATCGTGTACAGGCCTTCGACAAAATCGGTCGGCAGCTCCGGCAGCGGCAACGGGCTCCAGCGCAGCTGGTTCGGTGAAGCCGGCTGTGCGCCGAAATCACACTGCAGCTGCGACTGCGCGAACGGGCTGAACTCGCCATGGGTCACCGCCGGGCGGATCCGGTACAGCCAGCTGCGGCGGTTGCTGCCACGCGGCGCGGTGAAGGCGGTGCCGGTCAACTGTTCGGCGTACAGGCCGTGGGCCACCTTCTGCGGTGAGTTCTGCCCGACCGGCAGCGCGCCGGCAACGGCCTCGGTGGCGAATTCGTTGCCGAAGCCGGACTGGTAGCCGCGGGCGGTGATGGCGGGGGACATGGGAACTCCAGAGATTGCCGGCCAGCGGCCGGCACGACCATTCGGACAGGCAATGCCGGCGGGACGCCGACATTGCCTGCAGACCTTACAGCACGCCGCGGCGGATCTGGTCGCGCTCGATGCTCTCGAACAGTGCGGTGAAGTTGCCTTCGCCGAAGCCTTCGTTGCCCTTGCGCTGGATGATCTCGAAGAAGATCGGGCCGATGCAGTTCTGGGTGAAGATCTGCAGCAGCTTGCGCTGGTGGGTTTCCGGATCGGCATCGATCAGGATCTTGTTCTTCGCCAGGCGCGGCACGTCTTCACCGTGGTTCGGCACGCGCTGGTCGATCACGTCGAAGTAGGTCTCCGGCGTATCGAGGAAGTCCACGCCCTGCGCGCGCATCGCTTCGACGGTCTCGTAGATGTTCTCGGTGAAGCAGGCGATGTGCTGGATGCCCTCGCCCTTGTACGCGTCCAGGTACTCGTTGATCTGGCTCTTCGGGTCGGACGATTCGTTCAGCGGGATGCGCACGATGCCGTCCGGCGCGGTCATCGCCTTGGACACCAGGCCGGTCTTCAGGCCCTTGATGTCGAAGTAGCGGATCTCGCGGAAGTTGAACAGGCGTTCGTAGTAGTCCGACCACTGCTGCATGTTGCCGAAGTACAGGTTGTGGGTCAGGTGGTCGATGAAGGTCAGGCCGAAGCCCACCGGGTGCAGGTCGGCACCGGCGATCGGCTCGTAGTCGCCGTCGAAGATGCTGCCGGCGCTGCCGTAGCGGTCGACCAGGTACAGCATGCAGTCGCCGATGCCCTTGATGACCGGCGCGCTGACCGCCTTGCTGTCCGGCTTGAAAGCGATGGCTTCGGCGCCGTTGCCCAGCGCGGTCTGGTAGACCTCCTGGCCCGGCTTCTTGAAGCGGATGGCGAAGCCGCAGGCGCACGGGCCGTGCTTTTCGGCGAAGTCCGAGGCGAACGAATCCGGGTCTTCATTGACCAGGAAGTTGACGTCGCCCTGGCGATAGACGGTAATCGGACGCTGCTTGTGCTTGAGCACCGCGCTGAAGCCCATCTTCCGGAAGTACTCGTGCAGCTCCTGGCCACGGCCGGCCGGGGCGGCGAATTCGACGAACTCGAAGCCGTCGATGCCCATCGGGTTCTCGAAGGTGGTGACCTGCATGCCGGGGTTGGGGTGCGAGGCGGTCGGGACTGCGGTATTCATGGCGTGGCTCCGAATCGGTACCGCATCGGTACAAACCAGGTGCGGGCAGGTAGGGACCCGGCGAGAATGCAGGGTCTGGACCTACCCCTTATAGTTACACTTGAAACCACCAGCAAGGTGCACCGCAACATGAGCCCCGCCGATCCCGTTTCGACCCGCCTGCGTTCCTCGCACGTCCTGCTCGACCTGGAACAGTTCCTGCCGTACCGGCTGAGCGTGCTGTCCAACCGGGTCAGCGGCAACATCGCCAAGCTATACGGCGATCGTTACGGTCTGGCGATTCCCGAGTGGCGGGTGATAACCATCCTGGCGCTGTACCCGGGCTCCTCGGCCAGCGAGGTCTCCGACCGCACGGCAATGGACAAGGTGGCGGTCAGCCGCGCCGTGGCCCGCCTGCTGGAGCGCGGCTTCATCAAGCGCGAGACCCACGGCGACGACCGCCGCCGCTCGGTGCTGGCGCTGTCGGCGGCCGGCTTCGAGGTCTACGAGACCATCGCGCCGATGGTGATCGAGATCACCCGCAAACTGATGTCGGTGCTGAGCGAAGAGGAAGAGCAGGTGCTGGAAAAACTGATCCTCCGCCTGGCCGGCGAAGGCCTGGAGCGGATGGGCGAAGGGGTCTGAAAGAAAAAAGGGGACGGAGGGGATTAAGCCGCAATCGGCACATATGTGCGTGATACGACTTAATCCCCTCCGTCCCCTTTTTTCAGCTCAGATGCTTGCGCCGCGCATGGATCCACGGCACCGCCAGCGCAGCGATGGCACCGCCGGCGAAGCCCAGCGATGCGGCAACCGTGGCCGCTTCAACCGCGCCCGGCAGCGCCAGCGCGGCAGCCACCAGCAGCAGCGACGGCAGGCCGACGAAGGTGCCCAGGAAGAAGTGCCAACGCGGTGACCAGGTGTTGAGCTGCAGCAGGCTGACCGGCTGCCAGGCGTCGGATGCGGTGTCTTCGGCGATCTTCGCCACGACCTTGCCCAGGTCCACCTCCGGCACCGCACGCCCCTGCCGTGTAGTCGCCAGCAGTTCGGCCACCGCCTCCACCGGCGGGAAACTGGACGGCCACGCAACCGGCGCCGGCACGCCATAGGCGGTCAGCAGCGGCACGCTCAGCCACGGCGCCACCAGTGGGCGCATGCGGCGACGGCCATGCACGCACCAGATCTGCGGCTGGCCGTGCGCGGTGACGCTGTACAGCGCCAGTTCGTTGGCCGGTGGATAGCCGAGCATGGTCACCCGCGCGGCCAGGCTGTCCTGGCCCATCGCGCGCAGGAAGCCAGGACGGCTGCGCCCTTCCTGCATCCACGCCAGACCGAGTGCACCCACCAGATAGGCCTCCGCCACGTCCTTGCTGCCGGCGGTGGCGCGCTCGTCGCTGGCCAGGTACCAGGCCAGCGACTTTGGTTCAGAGACGTCCTCCAGGCCCCAGCGGCTGTCGTCACCCAGCACGTGGCGCACCGGCAGGCGCGCCGACGCGGTTTCACCACGTTCGCCCGGCTGCAGGAACGGCAGCACGCCCTGGATGAACGTGGACAGTTCGATCGCACGCACGCCATGGCCCTGCCATTCCGGCGGCAGCAGCCCGGCCAGCTGGCCGTCGGCGGCCAATGCATCGAGCCGTGACTTCTGCTCGACCAGTTTCTGCACCGCCCCCTTCAGCACCACGTTGTCGGGCAGCGCGATCTGCGGTAGGCGGTGACGCGGCGGTGCCAGTTCAACGGTGTCCTCGCCGGTACCGGCGTCATCCAGCAACGCCTCCTGCGGCGGCAGGGTCACGCCCTCGCCTGCCCCAGCCTCGGCCAGGTCGCTGGCAGGTTCGGGCAGTCGTTCGGCGTGGTCGCTGTGCATGGGCGTTCCGGAAGGTTGCATCGACGGGATGTCGACTGAGGTCCTTGCCGGTAACGGCGTACGTGCGATGAAGTTGAGACGCCGTTTCAGAGAGTGTGACGGCGCGCGCAATCGACCCACTTCATGCGTGGATGTGCCTCAGTGCCGACCAACGGTCGGCACCCACCGGGGGGGGCGGTCAGCGGTCGGCATCCACCGAAGCTGCCGGCCAGCGGCCGGCACTACCCTATTCCGGTTTGTCAGGTGCCCACTGCTTGAGGAACGCGGTCACGCGCGCGGGCTGGAAGGCTTCGCCCTTGCGCAGCTCGCCGGTCGCCTGCGACACCAGCAGTCCGCCATCGGCATCGAGTACCAGCAGGTACGGGTAGTCGCGTTCCATCATCGGGAACTGGGCGAAGAAAGCGGTGTTGGGCTGTTCGTCGCTGGTGTTGACCTTCACCCACACGTAGTGGGCATCGCGGAAGCGGCGCAGGTCGCCGTTGCCTTCCACCACCTCGTCCAGCGCCCGGCAGCGCTCACAGGCGGCGTTGCCGACCTCGAGCAGGATGCGCTTCTTGCCGCGCTGGGCTTCCACCTTGGCAGTGGCCAGATCGTCGGCGGGGTTGCGGGCCGGGTCGAACTGCGCGCCGAGCCCTGCGATGGCGGCGATGTCCGCCGCCACCGGGGTGTTGCCCGAGGCCACCGGTTCGCTGGGGTCAGCGACCGGTGGCTCGGTGGGTCGGGTATCCAAAGGCTGCGTAGGCTCGGCGGCGGCAGGCGGTTGCGGTTGGGAACAGGCGCCGATCAGCGCCACACAGACCACCACCACTGCACCACCGAGCTTGCTGCGCATGCCTACTACCCTCTCATCATCATTTGACGCCGTGCATCAGCTTGTTGATCAGCGGGGCGACCAGGAACAGCACCACGCCGGAGCCGATCAGGGCCCAGAACCCGAAGGTATACCCCTTCAGGGCCGACTCGACCGTCATGCCGCCTTCACCACTGACCACGCCGGCGAAGATGCCCGACAGGTTGTTGCCGATGCCGGTGGACAGGAACCAGCCACCCATGCCGAAGCCGACCAGGCGCACCGGGGCCAGCTTGGTCACCATCGACAGGCCGATCGGCGACAGGCACAGCTCACCCACCGACTGGATGACGTAGACCATGAACAGGGTCCAGAACGGGATCTTGCCGTCCACGACCATCTGCGACAGGGCGAACATCAACAGCGCGAACGCGGCGCCGTTGAACAGCAGGCCCAGGCCGAACTTGCGCGGGATGGACGGATTGGCGCGGCCCATGGCCACCCAGATCCAGGCGATGATCGGTGCCAGGGTGATGATGGCCACCGAGTTGACCGACTGGAACCACGCGGTCGGGAAGGTCCAGTCACCGAACTGGCGGTTGACGATGTTCTCAGCCAGGAAGGTGAACGAGCTGCCGGCCTGCTCGAAGAACATCCAGAACATCACATTGAAGGCGAAGATGATCAGCATCGCGATCACGCGGTCGCGCTGCACCTTGCCCTCGCGGATGCCCTCGACCAGCAGCAGGATGGCCAGCGCGGTGAACATCGCGCCCAGGATCCAGGCCAGTGCGGTGGCGCCGGTGGCCAGCAGGAAGTAGGCGACCGGGATGGCGACCACGGCACCGGCCAGCACCATGATGATGCGGCCGAAGCCTTCAGCGCCGGCCGGCGGTGCACCGATGCCCTTCAGGCCGGCGCGACCGATGTAGAACCACACCAGCGAGATCAGCATGCCCACGCCCGAGGCGATGAACACGACCTTGTAGGACGGCATCGCGTCGGTACCGAAGACCTTGCGGGCCAGGTACTCGGTCAGCACCGGGGCGATCATCGCGCCGATGTTGATGCCCATGTAGAAGATGGTGAAGCCCGAATCGCGGCGCTCGTCCTTCAGGCCGTACAGCTTGCCGACCATGGTCGAGATGTTGGGCTTGAACAGGCCGTTGCCGACGATGATCGTGGCCAGGCCGAGCTTGAAGATGTGCTCCTGCGGCAGCGAGATCATGAACAGGCCGGCGGCCATGATGATCGCGCCGGTCAGGATCGATCGCTGGTAACCCAGTACCCGGTCGGCCACGTAGCCACCGAAGATCGCTGCGGCATACACCAGGGCCAGGTAGGCGCCGTAGATGCGGCTGGCGTCGCCTTCACCGGCAGCGCTGCCGTTGTAGAACTGGGCGACGATGTACAGCACCAAGGCCCAGCGGATGCCGTAGAACGCAAAGCGCTCCCAGAACTCGGTCATGAACAGCATCCACAACGGGCGCGGGTGGCCCAGCGTGGTCTTGAAGTCCGGCAGCGCCGGCTCTGGGGTGTTCGCAGTGGCGTTTACGCTCATGCGGATTTCCTGGTTCGGTGGATGACGAGCACGTCCGATGTGCAGTTGGAGCAACGCGCGAGGATCACCGACTTCTGGCGTTCACGTCAAATACACGCCGTTTGAGGCAGGTGCCAGCCTGCTCCCTGAACTTGCATCTGAAACGATCCAGCCGCCGGCCGGGATCCAAGCTGAATACGGATCAGCCCTGTTCTGCCGGGGGCCCGGCCTGCAGGCTGGTCCGCACCTGGAACAGTTCAGGGAAGAAGGTCAGTTCCAGCGCCTTGGCCAGGAAGCCCACGCCGGACGAGCCGCCCGTGCCGCGCTTGAAGCCGATCACCCGCATCACGGTGCGCATGTGTCGGAATCGCCACAGCTGGAAGGCGGTCTCCAGGTCCACCAGGTCCTCGCACAGCGAGTACTCGCGCCAGTAGCGGTCGGTGTCCTGGTAGATGCGTTCGAAGACCGGCTGCAGTGCGTCATCGGCCACATGCGGCTGGGTCCAGTCGTGGGCCTCGTACACCGCCGGGACGGCGTGGCCGAAACGGGTCAGGTACTTCAGGAATTCCTCGTACAGGCTGGGCGCCTCCAGCACGGTGCGCAGCTGCGCCTGCCCGGCCGCATCGTGCTCGAACACCTGCAGCATCTGTGCGTTCTTGTTGCCCAGCAGGAACTCGATGTAGCGGTACTGCAGCGACTGGAAGCCCGACGACGGGCCCAGCACGTCGCGGAAGCCCATGTACTCGGACGGGGTCAGCGTTTCCAGCACCGACCACTGCTCGGTCAGCTGGCGCAGCACCTGCTTGCTGCGCGCCAGCACCTTGCGGCACTGCCAGACTTCATCGCGCTGCAGGAAGCCGATTGCGGCACGCAGCTCATGGCCCAGCAGCTTCAGCCACAGCTCCGAGGTCTGATGCTGGATGATGAAGAGCATCTCGTCGTGGTGCGGCGGGCTGGACAGCGGCTGCTGCGCGCTGAGCAGCTGGTCCAGCCGCAGGTAGCCGCCATAGGTCAGGCGTCCCTGCAGGTCGGTGTGGATGCCGGCTTCGAGATCGCGTTGGTTGTTGTCGACGGACATGGGCGGGACCAGATCGGGGGCGGCAAGGGTAGCGCGTTGCCGCCGCGCTGGCAGCCGCCGGGTCCATACCGGGGCGTGCGGTTGGTCGTGGAGCATCGGCCGATGCCGGGGCTGCGCGTGGAACCGTCCGCGCCGTTGTACTGGCGGTCAGCCAGAGGCGTATTCTGATGCTTTGCAGCAACGACTGAATACGTTGTTGTTATTGGCCCCCCACCCGCCGGCAGGGGTAAAACGGGGAATCGCCGTGTTGCGGCGCAGGAAGGCTATTCCGTACGCGTTCCTTAACATGGCGATTCATATCATTTGTAACTTCTCTGTCGAAGGTGCAGTACGCAATGACGGTTGCCGCTGAATTCAAGATCGAATACCTGCAGTACCTGGATACGGACGGCACGCTCGTCCGCGATGACCTGCCCGCGTCGCTGCGCGACCCCAAGGTCCTGGTACCGCTGTTCAAGCAGATGCTGTTCGTACGCACGTTCGACAGCAAATCCATCGCGCTGCAGCGCACCGGCAAGCTCGGCACCTATGCCGCCTGCCTGGGCCACGAAGCCGCGCACGTGGGTATCGGCGCTGCGATGCAGAAGGACGACGTGTTCGCACCTTCGTACCGTGAGTATGGCGCGATGTTCATGCGTGGCGTGCGCCCGCACGACGTGCTGATGTACTGGGGCGGCGACGAACGCGGCAACGATTACGGCGGCAACGCGGCCAAGGACTTCCCGTTCTGCGTGCCGATCTCCACCCAGTGCCTGCATGCCGCAGGCGCGGCGCTGAAGTTCAAGCTCAACAAGGAAGCGCAGATCGCGGTGGCCGTGTGTGGCGACGGCGGCAGCTCCAAGACCGACTTCTATGCGGCACTGAATTCGGCAGGCGCCTACAAGCTGCCGCTGATCCTGTGCATCGTCAACAACGGCTGGGCCATCTCGGTCCCGCGTTCGGCCCAGACCGGTGCCGAAACGCTGGCGCAGAAGGGCCTGGCCGGTGGCCTGCATTGCCTGCAGGTGGACGGCAACGACCTGATCGCAGTGCTGGCGGCGATGGAGCAGGCGCGCGAACGTGCGCTGGCCGGTAACGGTGGCACCGTGCTGGAACTGATGACCTACCGCCTGTCCGACCACACCACCGCCGATGACGCGCGCCGCTACCGCGACGACGCCGAAGTGAAGGATGCCTGGCAGCGCGAGCCGATGCTGCGCCTGCGCAAGTACCTGATCAACGCCGGCGTGTGGAGCGAGGACGAGGAAACCGCGTGGGTCGCCGAGTGCGGCGCGCGCGTGGACGAGGAAGTGAACCTGTACCTCAACACGCCGGTGCAGCCGGTCGAGGCGATGTTCGATTTCCTCTACGCCGATCCGCCGCAGGACCTGCTGGCCCAGCGTGCCCAGGCGATCGCCCTGGAGAAGCGCCATGGATGAGATCAAGAACGGCGCGCCCGGCGCGCACACCAACGCCGCCGACAGCGCCGCCGGCGCGCGCGGAGAAGAGAGCATGACCACTACCCCCATCACCCTGATCGAAGCCATCACACAGGCACTGGCCTGGGAGCTGGAGCACGACCCGTCGGTGCTGGTGCTGGGCGAGGACGTGGGCGTCAACGGCGGCGTGTTCCGCGCCACCGCCGGCCTGCAGCAGCGCTTCGGCTCCGAACGCATCCTCGACACCCCGCTGGATGAAACCACCATCGCCGGCCTGACCATCGGCCTGGCGGCGCAGGGCATGAAGCCCGTGGCCGAGGCCCAGTTCGATGGCTTCATGTACCCGATGGTCGACCATATCGTCTGCCACGCCGCACGCCTGCGTTACCGCACGCGTGGCCGCCTGCACTGCCCGATGGTGCTGCGCGTGCCGTGGGGCGGTGGCATCCGCGCACCGGAACACCACAGCGAAGCCAACGAGGCGATCTTCACCAACGTGCCGGGCCTGCGCGTGGTGCTGCCGTCGTCGCCGCAGCGCGCCTACGGCCTGCTGCTGGCCGCGATCCGCGAGCCGGATCCGGTGATCTACATGGAGCCCAAGCGCATCTACCGCCAGTACAAGGAAGTGGTCGTCAACGACGGCGAGGCCTTGCCGCTGGACGTCTGCTTCGTGCTGCGCGACGGCACCGACGTGACCCTGGTGACCTGGGGCGCGCAGGTGAAGGAAGCGCTGGAAGCGGCCGACAAGCTGGCCGGTGAAGGCATCAGTGCCGAAGTCATCGACGTGGCCACGCTGCGTCCGCTGGACTTCGCCACCATCGCCGAATCGGTGGCCAAGACCGGCCGCTGCGTGATCGTGCAGGAGGCCCCGAAGACCGCGGGCTTCGGCGCCGAAATCGCTGCGCGCCTGGCCGAGGACTCGATCTACGACCTGCTGGCCCCGGTCGAGCGCGTCACTGGCTACGACACCCACATTCCGCTGTTCCGCCTGGAAATGAAGTACCTGCCGAGCGTTGAGCGGATCGTGGCTGCGGCCAAGCGCGCGGTGGCGGCCGGCTGACATGCGGGCCCGCCTTCTGGGGGCTTACCGCAGCCAGTATCCCAACCCGCTCCGGTTCCACACCGGCCAGATCGTCGAAGTAGGTGTCCGTGACGAGGAATGGCCGGCGTTTGCCTGGGTACGCACCAACGATGGGCGCGCTGGATGGGCGCCCATCGCCTGGTTGCAGCTGCTGGACGAGGGGCGCGCCGAAGCGCTGTGCGACTACGACGCCCGCGAGCTGGATGTGGAAAGCGGCGAGATGGTGAAGCTTCATCACGAACACGGCGGGTGGTGGTGGTCCGAGCGCGCCAATGGCGCGACGGGTTGGCTGCCGGCCCGCGAACTGGAACTGCTGGAAGAGAACTGCAAATGAGCCAGACCAAGAACTTCAACCTGCCCGACCTGGGCGAAGGCCTGCCGGACGCGACCATCGTCGAGTGGTTCGTCAAGGAAGGCGATGTGATCAAGCTGGACGAGCCGCTGGTCTCGATGGAGACCGCCAAGGCCGTCGTCGAGGTGCCGTCGCCGTTCTCCGGCAAGGTGCTGAAGCTGTCCGGCGCTGCCGGCGACATCATCCCGACCGGCTCGGTGCTGGCCAGCTTCGAGCTGGACCCGAACCTGCCGCAGCGCGCGGATGGCCAGGACACCGGCCACAGCCACGGCCATACGGCACCGGCCGCGGCACCGACCCCGCCGCCGCTGCCGGCCGCTGCCGCACCGGTGGCCGCCGAAGCGGCCAAGCCCGCCGCCGCCGAGCGTGATGACGCCGGTACCGTGGTCGGCGCCATGCAGAGTTCCAACGCCGTGCACGCCGAGCAGGCGCTGGCCGTCGGTGGCGTCAAGGCCGTACCGGCCGTGCGTGCCACCGCGCGCAAGCTGGGCGTGGACCTGTCCCGCGTACGCGCCACCGGCGCCGATGGCGCGGTGACCATGGCCGACGTCAAGCAGGCAGCTGCGGATGGCAGCGCAAAGATCGGTGCCGCTCCGGCGCCGGCCGCTGCTGCCTATGCCGCGCCGGCCCCGGCGCAGGTGTCTGCCCCGGTGCAGAGCGAAGCCCGCACCCCGCTGTCCGCCGCCGGCAAGCCGATGCGCACCCAGCCGCCGGGCGTGGTCGCCAAGGGTCAGCCGGAACCGCTGAAGGGCGTTCGCCGCAACATGGCGCGCGTGATGGCCGATGCGCACAGCAAGGTCGTGCCGACCACGCTGAACGACGACGCCGACATCCACGCCTGGCTGCCGGGCAACGACGTCACCGCGCGCCTGGTGCGTTCGATCGTGGTCGCCGCACAGAAGGTGCCGGCGATGAACGCCTGGTTCGACGGTGAAGCGCTGACCCGCACCCTGCACGCGCAGGTGGACATCGGCATCGCCGTGGACACCGACGACGGCCTGTTCGTGCCGGCCCTGCGCAACGCCGACATGCTCGACGCACGCGGCATCCGTGAAGGCGTCAACCGCCTGCGCGAGCAGGTCGAATCGCGTTCGATCGCCGCCTCGGAACTGAGCGGCTACACCATCTCGCTGTCCAACTTCGGCATGTTCGCCGGCCGCTACGCGACCCCGGTCGTGGTGCCGCCATGCGTGGCCATCGTCGGTGCCGGCCGTGCCCGCCACCAGATGACCCCGGTGATGGGCGGTGTGGAAGCGCACAAGGTGATCCCGCTGTCGGTCACCTTCGACCACCGCGCGGCTACCGGTGGTGAAGCGGCCCGCTTCCTGCGCGCGATGATGGACGATTTGGCGCTGGCCAGCTGATCGGCCACCTTATCGGTGGGTGCCGACCTTGGTTGGCACATGAAACTGATTGGTGGGTGCCAACCTTGGTTGGCACATGAAGTGGAGAAACGCCGGGCAATGCCCGGCGTTTTTTTGTGCCTGCATCCATGCATGGCGTGGATCTACACAATGCGGGCGATCAATCGCGCGCGACCATGCCTTCGGCGCGGCTGTACACACGCAGGCGGTGGCCATCCGGATCGGCGCCGACGAAGGTATGGCCGAATTCCAAGGTCACCGGTGCCTGCAGGATCTGCACGCCGAATGCGCGCCACGCATCGTGCATCTGCTGCACGGCCTCCGGGTTGGCGACCATCATCGCCAGTTCGGCGGCACCGGCCTGCGCAGACACAGGTGGCTGCACGTCGTCGCGTTGCCACAGGCCCAGTGCGGCGCCATCGCCGAGCAGGAACAGGGCGAAACCGGGCGACTGCTCGACCGGTGGCTTGCCGAGAATGCCGCTGTAGAACGTGGCGCTGGTGGCGACGTCGCGCACGTACTGCAGCAGGGTGCTGGGCGTGAACATGGGGAACCTCCGTTGTTGGGAGCGTTCATGGTGGTACGGCCCTGCTGACAGATTCTGTCAGTAGCGTCGAGCGTGATCGACTGCTGTTGCCCCCCCCCCTGGTAGATGTCGAGCTTGCTCGACTGCTGTTGCCCTTGCCCTGGTAGATGTCGAGCTTGCTCGACTGCTGTTGTTGTTGCTCTGGTAGATGTCGAGCTTGCTCGACTGCTGTTCGCGAAGATCAAAGGCGGTCGAGCAAGCTCGACCTCTACCAGGAGCGAAGAGCGAAGGCCGCCGTCCCCAGGAGCCGGAAGCGATGCACGGAAGCAGTCGAGCACGCTCGACCCTACGAACGGTCCAGCCAGTCCGGTGCGATGCCCTGTGCCTTCTGCCAGCGCCGCAGCAGGGTGGCGCGCGGCACGAGGTAGCGATCCTCCAGCACGCGCACCTGGCGGATGCGGTCCAGCCGGAAATGGCGGAAGTCCTCGCGGCCTTCGCACCACGCCGCCAGCATCGGCACTTCATCGAAGTAGCCCAGTGCGAACGGCCAGACAATGCGCTCGCTGCGCTGGCCCTGTGCATCCTGGTAGCCGAACTTCAGGCGCCGCTGTGAACCCACAGCCTCACGCACGGCCTGCAGGCGTGCCGCCGGCATCTTGGCCGCAGCGCGCGAAGGGCCAACGCGCAGTCCACTGTCACGCAAGGCTTCCCGACGCGCGGCAGGCAGCACATGCGCGATACGCGCCAGAGCGTCACGTGCGGCCTCGGCCAACGCGGGTTCGGTGCGGGCCGCAACCCAGCGCAGGCCCAGCACCAATGCATCGATCTCTGCGGGTGGCAGGGTCATCGGCGGCAGGGTATCGCTAGGTGCCAGCTGGTAGCCGACGCCAGCCTCACCACGCAGGTCGGCGCCTTGCTCGCGCAGGGTCTCGATATCGCGGTACAGCGTTCGCAAGCTGATGCCCAGCGCTTCGGCCAGCACCTGCCCGGCCACCGGCCGTCGATGGCGGCGCAGCAGCTGTTGAAGCTGGGTCAGGCGCAGCGCGCGCGACATCAGCCGACCAGTGCGCTGGATGCCACCACGTGTTCACCCGGTTGTGGGGCCAGCGCGGCTTCGACCAGTGCCTTGGCGATCTCGCTGGCCGGATTGATCCGCCACGCCCGTGGCAGCAGCGGCCCCAATGCCCCCAACACCGTCAGCGCCAGGCGCTCGCCACGTCGCACCTCGGTGCGCTCGCCGCCGATCAGCCCGGGGCGGACCAGGGTCAACGAGTTGAACCCCAGCGCACGCAGGTCATGCTCCAGCTCGCCCTTCACCCGGCTGTAGAAGATCGACGACTGCGGGTTGGCGCCGGCTGCGGAATTCAGCACATAGGTCTGCGCACCCTGCGCCTGCGCCAGGCGGGCGAACGCCAGCGGGTAGTCATGGTCGATACGGTGGAAGGCCTCGCGGCTGCCGGCTTGGGCAATGGTGCTGCCGAGCGCGCAGATGACCGCGTCCACGCGCGTCCATTCGGCTGCGTCGGGCAGTGCATCGAAGGCCAGCACCGGGTTCTCCAGCTTGGCGTGGGCCACAGCCAACGGGCGGCGGGTCGGCGCGATCACGGCGCTGCAGCGCGGGTCGTCCAGCAGCCTGGACAGGGTCAGCCCACCGACCAGCCCGGTCGCCCCCAGCAACATCACGCGCATCACCACCTCCACTGCGGCATCCTGTCGCCCATCCTAGCCGTTCAAGCCGTCGGCGGCCGCGCCGATATGCTGGAACCAGTCCCTGCCAGCCCCAGGATTTGCTCCATGACGGACCAGCCCGACCACCGCCCTGCCCCCGGTACCGCCCTTGGGCCGCCGGCACGCGTGCGCGCGGTGGTGGACGATGGGCTGGGCGACCGCGTGGTGCTGCAGGGTGGCGGTGGCGTGGCGCTGCAGCAGCTGTTCGCCGGGGCCGACGCACCGGAGCCGCTGCTGGCCGCATTCGCCAATGGCATGGCCACCCTGCCCGGCGAACTGGGCGACATGGGCGACCGCCTGCAGTCGGCGCAGGCCAGCGCCGATTGGCCGCGCTATGGGCGCGCGATGCGGCAGCTGATCGACAAGTACATCCGCACCATCGAACAGCATTCGCCGGATGGGCAGCCGGAAAGCCTGCGCCTGTCCGAGCAGCTGCGCCTGCTGCTGGGCGGCGCGGTGGTGGCCCTGCTGCAGCACGATCCGGACCTGCGCGAGCAGGCGCAGACGCTGGCCATGCAGCTGCGCCAGTGGCAACCGGGCACGGCGCTGGAACCGATCGAACAGGGCGTGCGCGAGCTCGGCCACCAGGTCGGCGTGCGTGCCGAGAGCTGGCAGGAGCAGCAGGCGCTGCTGCTTGAGCTGTTCGCGCTGCTGCTGGAGAACGTGAGCGAGCTGCTGGATGACCGCAGCTGGCTGCAGGGCCAGATCGCCGCAGTACGCCAGCTGCTGGACGGGCCGTTGGAAGCTGAGGCGGTCGAGCGCACCCGCGCCGAACTGCGCGAAGTGATCTACAAGCAGGGCCTGCTGCGGCAGGGCATCGACGATTCGAAGGCGGCGATGCGCGGGTTGATGGGCGAGTTCATCGAGCGTATGGACGGCATGGCCACCAGCACCGGCGAATACCACGACCGCATTGGCAGCTATGCGCTGCAGCTGCGCGAAGCGCGCAGCATCGCCGACCTCAATCAGCTGCTGCAGGACGTGATGCGCGATACCGGCAAGGTGCAGCAGCAGGCCGCACAGGCGCGCGATCACCTGGCCAACGCGCGGCAGGAAGTGGAACGTGCAGAGCAACGCATTGCCGAGCTGGAGCAGGAACTGCGCGCCGCCGGTGACCTGGCGCGCATCGATCCACTGACCCAGGCGCTGAACCGCCGTGGCCTGGACGAACTGCTGCAGCGCGAGCTGGCGCGCGCCGCGCGCAACAACTCGCCGCTGGGCGTGGCGGTAATCGATCTGGATGATTTCCACCAGACCAACGATGCGCACGGCCATGCCGGTGGCGATGCGCTGCTGCAGCACCTGGTAGCCGTGTGCAAGCTGCTGCTGCGCGCCACCGATGGCATCGCGCGGCTGGGTGGCGACGAGTTCGTGCTGGTGCTGCCGGAGACCCAGGGTGCCGACAGCATGGCCACCGTGCAGCGCCTGCAGCGTTCACTGGCGCACCGCGTGCTGACCGTGCAGGACCAGCGCGTGCCGGTGCACTTCAGTGCCGGGTTGGCGCAATGGCAGCCCGGCGACGATACCGAAACCCTGCTGCGGCGCGCCGATGACGCGCTGTATGCCGCCAAGCGCCAGGGCAAGAACCGCGTACAGGCGGGTTGATCGCCCGGCCCACCGCAAACCGCTTCGGTAGGTGCCAACCTTGGTTGGCACACGCCGGGGCAAAGCACCGACCAAGGTCGGCCTCTACCAACGCAAAGGACAGCGCTTCGGTTGGTGGCAACCTTGGTTGGCACACGCCGGAACAAAGCGCCGACCAAGGTCGGCCTCTACCAACGCAAAGGACAGCGCTTCGGTAGGTGGCAACCTTGGTTGGCACACGCCGGGGCAAAGCGCCGACCAAGGTCGGCCTCTACCAACGCAAGGGACAGCGCTTTGGTAGGTGCCAACCTTGGTTGGCACACGCGGAAACAAAGCGCCGACCAAGGTCGGCCTCTACCGGGCAATGGGCCGCCGCTTACTTCCCGCGCAGCTTCTGGAACCCGGTCACCGCCGCCAGCACGATGGCACCGGCGATGATGCCCACCACCATGTTGGCCGCAGCGCTGATCAGCCAGCCCCACTGCCCTTCGCCGCCCAGCGCCTGCACCGCGTGGTGCAGTGCCGGCACGTTGTGCACCAGGATGCCGCCACCGACCAGGAACATGGCGATGGTGCCGGCCACCGACAGGAACTTCATCAGCCACGGCGCCGAGGCCACCAGGCCGCGACCGAAGGCGGCCACAGCCCCACCCTTGCGCGACAGGTACAGGCCGACGTCATCAAGCTTCACGATGCCCGCGACCAGCCCATAGACGAAGACCGTCATCGCCAGTGCAACCACGGCCAGGGTGACCACCTGGTTGGTGAACGGTGCGGTGGCGACCACGCCCAGGGTCAACACGATGATCTCGGCCGAGAGGATGAAGTCGGTGCGGATCGCGCCTTTTACCTTGTCCTTCTCCCACGCCACCATGTCCACCTGGGTATCGGCTAGCGCCTTGCGCCGCTCGGCCTGATGCTCGGCATCGTCGTCAGCCGAATGCAGGAAGCGATGCGCCAGCTTCTCCACGCCCTCGAAGCAGAGGAAGGCACCGCCGATCATCATCAATGGCACGATCAGCGGCACGTTCCAGCCACGGCTGTGCAGCCACGCCTCCAGTGCACTGATCGCCAGCGCCGCCGGTACCAGGATCACCTTGTTGACCAGCGAGCCCTTGGCCACCGCCCACACCACCGGCAGTTCGCGGTTGGCGTTGACTCCGGTGACCTGCTGCGCGTTCAGCGCCAGGTCGTCGCCGAGCACACCGGCGGTCTTCTTCGCCGCAACCTTGGTCAGGACCGAGACGTCGTCCAGCAGGGAGGCGATATCGTCGAGCAGGGCGAACAGGCTGGCACCGGCCATGGGGCGTCCAAGTGAGGGAATGAGCGGATTCTGACCGATACCGGGGCAGCTGCGGAAGCGGTCGGATTCACCGCGTGCCTACCGCCCACCGGCGACACTGCGGAATCCGGACATTGCCGGCCAGCGGCCGGCACTACCTGTATTCGTCGCATGGGAGTGTCGCTTGAGCAATCCGCCCACCGCCAATGGCAACCCTCCGCTGGTCAAAGGCATGAACCGGCGCAGCCAGATCCTGCGCCTGCTGATGCGCTACCGCCATTCGGGCGTGTTCTCGGGCATGAACCTGGACGCGGCCAGCAACCAGGCCGACGTCCCCGCCGATGGCAACCCGGAACAGTTCGTCAGCGACCTGGAAGCGCTGGGACCGACCTTCGTCAAACTAGGCCAGATGCTGTCCACCCGCCCGGACATGGTGCCGGTGGAGTTCGCCACGGCGCTGGAGCGCATGCAGGAAAAGGTGGCCGAGATTCCGGTCGAGCGCATCCATGCCATCGTCGAACAGGAGCTGGGCGCGCCGGTGAACAAGCTGTTCGCCGCGTTCGATCCCGAGCCACTGGGCTGTGCCTCGATCGCGCAGGTGCATCGCGCGGTGCTGCACGATGGCCGCCAAGTGGCGGTGAAGGTGCAGAAACCCGAGGTCGCCGCGCAGCTGCGCTCGGACCTGGAGGCACTGCGCAGCTTCGCGCTGGCCGCCGACCACCTGACCCAGGTGGGCCGTCGCGTGCGCCTGCGCGACTGGCTCAACGAGTTCGCCAAGACCCTGATGCAGGAGCTGGACTACCACGCCGAGGCCGAGAACCTGGCCCGTTTCGGCCGGCACCTGAAGCCGTTCCGCCGCCTGTGGATTCCGCAGCCGCTGTGGGACTACAGCAGCCAGCGCGTGCTGACCATGGAACTGGCCACCGGCGTGCGCGTGGATGCGATTCCCGATGTGCGCCGCACCGAGCAATCGATGGATCCTCTGGCGGCGGCGCTGATCCGCGGCTACCTGGACCAGATCTTCGTGCATGGCGAGATCCATGCCGACCCGCACCCGGGCAACCTGCGGGTGATGCCAGATGGACGGCTGGCGATCTTCGACCTGGGCATGGTCGCGCACATGCCGCCGCGTCTGCGCGAGCGCCTGCTGAAGATCCTGTTCGCCGCGGTCGATGGCCGTGGCGAGGAAGTAGCCGACGATCTGATCAGCATCAGCACGCGGCTGGAGGCATTCGACGAAGAGCGTTACCTGCGCGAGACCGGACAGCTGATCGCGCGCTACGCCGCCAGCGGCAGCTTCTCCGAAGGCCGCGTGGTGCTGGACATGGTGCGCATCGCCACCGCCTGCGGCCTGCGCACGCCGCCGGAACTGAGCCTGCTGGGCAAGGCGCTGCTCAATCTGGAAACCGTGTGCCGGCTGCTGGCACCCGAGCTGGAAACCCGCCGCATCGTTGAGCGCCAGCTGCAGCACGTGATGCGTGCGCGCCTGAAGAAATCGCTGTCTGCCGCCAACCTCGCCAGCGAGGCGATGGAGCTGCAGCAGCTGCTGCGCGATGGGCCGCGCAAGCTGTCGGACATCATGGCGCTGCTGGCCGAGAACCGCCTGCAGATGAAGGTGACCGGCCTGGAAGAATCGCGGTTGATGGAGAACCTGCAGAAGATCGCCAACCGCGTGGCTGCCGGCATCATCAGTGCCGCATTGATCATGGCTGCGGCGATGATGATGAAGATCGACACCGGCTGGCACCTGTTCGGCTACCCGCTCATTGCGCTGATTCTGCTGTTCATCGGCGTGGTGCTCGGCCTTGGCATCGTGACCAGTGCATTGCTGTTCGACCGTCGTGCGCGGGCACGCGAAGAACGCGGGCATCGCTAGCGCATCAGCGAAAACCGCCGTATTCATGCGGTTTTTAATGCAATCCAACGATGCCCTTCACGCTCGTTTTACCTTCTGAGCGCGATTGCGCGCGTGTTGTTTCAACAAACATTTCAGTCAGGTTCGTGCATGCACTATCGGGTCATCGGCCTGTCATGTGCATGTGCTTTTGGCAGCGTCGGTCGGATGGACACGCGTCGGTACGACGTCCATCACCACCACCCCGTCACTGCCGAAGCTGCCTATGCTCTGGATACTGCTGCTGTCGTTGTTGCTGCTGTGCTGGTTGTTCCTCGCGTCCGACAAGTGGGTGTGGTGGAAGGCTGGTGCGTTCTCGCTGCTGCTGCTCATGCTCAGCGCGTGGTGGCTGATCGACAAGCTGTCCGGTGATGGGCTCAATGCCGCCACCCTGTACCACCTCGGCGCCGACATGGAAGGCGCCGGTGTCTCCGACTTCAAGGGCTATATCGCCGGCTTCATCGTGCTGGCGCTGGTCTCGCTGCTGCCGCTGTTCGCCACGCGGGTGAAGCGCTGGCGCCGGCCCGGCCATGGTGGCGCATTGTTCGCCGGTTTCGCGGCCGTGTGGGTGGCCACGATCATGATCAGTCCGCTGGCCCGCGACGGCCAGCGCCTGTACCAGCAACTGCGGCCGGTCGACTTCGCCCGCATCGCACCCGAATACCAGGTGCCGACGCAGCCGCTGCAGCGCCCGCGCAACATCGTCTGGATCTACGGCGAGAGCCTGGAACGTACCTACCTGGACGAGGCCGTGTTTCCCGGCCTGATGCCCAACCTCAACCGCCTGGCGTCCGAGTCGCTGGACGTGCGCAACCTGGCCTCGGCCGAGGGCAGCGGCTGGACCATCGCCGGCCTGGTCTCATCGATGTGCGGCGTGCCGCTGACCACTTCGCAGGGCGATGAGAACAGCATGGACCGCATGGGCAGCTTCCTGCCCAAGGCCGTGTGCCTGGGCGATTACCTGAAGCAGCAGGGCTATACCAACCACTATCTGGGCGGTGCCAACGGCCAGTTCGCCGGCAAGGGCCAGTTCCTGTCCAGCCATGGTTTCGATGAAGTGCATGACCTGGCGTGGTTCAAGCAGCAGAAGAAGATCGGCCGCATCCACTACTCGGCCTGGGGCGTGCACGATGACGTGCTGCTGGATACCGCCTACCAGCGCTTCGAGCAGCTCTCGCGCGCCGGTTCGCCGTTCATGCTGACCACGCTGACCATGGACACCCACCACCCGGCCGGTCATCTGCCGGTGTCGTGCAAGGGCGAGCGCTACCAGAGCCAGTACGGCAACATCAACATGCTCAACGCGCTCAAGTGCAGCGACCGGCTGATTTCGCAGCTGGTGCAGCGCATCCAGGCCAGCCCGTACGGCAAGGACACGCTGATCGTGATCGCCTCCGACCACCTGGCGATGCCCAACGATCTGACCCACATCCTGACCCGGCAGAAGCGCGAGAACCTGCTGCTGTTGCTGGGCGATGGCATTGCTCCGCAGCAGCTCAGCGCCGATGCCGGCACCACCCTGGATTCGGGTGCGACCCTGCTCAGCCTGCTGGACCCGAACCTGAAGACGATGGGCTTCGGCCGTTCACTGATCGATACCCAGCGCGCGCCCAGCGCCAGCGTGGCCACCCAGCGCGACGGCGGCCGCGATTACCCGCAATACCTCGCCTTCGCCCGT
Source organism: Stenotrophomonas sp. FR024 (assembly GCF_047500745.2). NCBI lineage: Bacteria > Pseudomonadati > Pseudomonadota > Gammaproteobacteria > Lysobacterales > Lysobacteraceae > Stenotrophomonas > Stenotrophomonas sp. FR024. The sequence continues at coordinate 843 of NZ_JAXAXM020000003.1, read as the reverse complement.
TCGCTGTGGCTGGGCGAACCGACCCGCGAGCTGAAGATCGATGGCGATGACCAGGTGGTGGTCGGCCTGCAGCACGTGCAGCCTCCGGTGTTGCTGGAGTACGACAAGGACTGGGGGTTGAAGTCGGTGTACCTGGAGAACACCTCGCGCCAGTTCGATGATGCCAACCCGGACAACACCCTGGCCTACGTTGATCGCTGCACCGCGTTCGAGGACGGCTCGGCCGACGGTGACTGGTGCGCCCTGCTGGTCAACCGCGACAACGGCATCAAGCTGTACCGCGACAACGACCTGCGTGGCGGCATCGCGGTGGATGCACCGCTGGACGCGTTCCAAGGCCCGCGCCCGAGCGTGCGCCAGGCGCACATGATCACCCAGAAGGGTCGTCGTACCCGTGCCGGCCAGTACATGCTGCAGCTGGTGGCGAGCACGCGCCCGGATCGCGGCTTCTGGATCGAGGCGGTGTCCTCGCAGCGCAAGGTGGTACTGGCGCAGCAGTGGGTGCAGCCCGATGCCAACGGCAAGATCAACGTGTCGTTCGGGCTGGACCACGAAGTGGATGATCTGGAGATCCGCGCGTGGTTGAACCACGCCGAGAAGCTGGCGGTGGACACGTTCGCACTGGTGCCCTCGCGCAGCCGACCACGAGGATAGGGTTCTTTGCAGGGCTGCGCCCTGCACCCGTGGTAGTGCCGGCCGCTGGCCGGCAACCTCAGAAGCAACAGCAACAGAGTGCATTCCGTGGTTTGGCGGGGCGGTGCCGGAGTGCGGGGACGCCGCAAGTACGTCCCTGTAGGCTTGGCAGCCGCATCCATGCGGCTGACACCCCGCACTCCGACACCG
>NZ_JAXAXM020000002.1:438535-444217 GCF_047500745.2 Stenotrophomonas sp. FR024 | reverse complement strand
GTTGCCGGCCAGCGGCCGGCACTACCAGAGACGCGTCAGGTCGACGCGCTGCGGATCGCCTCCGGCAGCGGCGCGCTCTTGCCGGTCTGAGTATCCATCCACACCACCACCACGTTGCCGTCGGAATACAGCTTCGACTCGTCCTGCTGGTCGACGATGCGGTGGCCGATGGTGACGCTGCTGTTGCCCAGGCGCTCGACGAACAGTTCGACCAGGATGTCGTTGGGCCACACGATCGGCAGCCGGTAGTTGACGTTGGTCGCGGCCACCACCGGTGCGATGCGGTCGGTCATCGACACGCCGTCCACGCCCAGCATCCAGCGCACGCGCGCTTCTTCCAGGTAGGAAATGTACTTGGCGTTGTTGACGTGGCCCATGCTGTCCATGTCACGCCAGCGCACGCTGATCGGGATGCGGGCCAGGATCTTGTGTTCGCTGCTCATCAGGCGTCCTTCTTCTTCGTCGTGCTTTTGCTGGCCTTGCCGGTGCTCTTGGCGGCCACGGCCTTCTTCGCCACCTTGGCCGGCTTCTCAGGCTTCACCTTGCGCGGGGGGCGCGCATCGGGCTTGTTGGCCACGGCGGCCGGCTGCTCCGGGCGCGCGCGGGTGGAGGGCAGCATGCGTGCAAGGAACTGGCCGGTGTACGACTGCGGGCAGGCCGCCACGTCTTCCGGCGTGCCGGTGACCAGGATGGTGCCACCGCGGTGGCCGCCTTCCGGACCCAGGTCGACGATCCAGTCGGCGGTCTTGATCACGTCCAGGTTGTGCTCGATCACCACCACCGTGTTGCCTTCGTCGCGCAGCTTGTGCAGCACGCCCAGCAGCGCTTCGATGTCGTGGAAGTGCAGGCCGGTGGTCGGCTCGTCGAGGATGTACAGGGTACGGCCGGTATCGCGGCGCGACAGTTCCTTGGACAGCTTCACGCGCTGTGCTTCACCACCGGACAGCGTGGTCGCGCTCTGGCCCAGCTTGATGTAGCTCAGGCCGACGTCGACCAGTGTTTCCAGCTTGCGTGCGATCGACGGCACCGGCTCGAACAGCTTCAGTGCATCCTCGACGGTCATTTCCAGCACGTCGTTGATGTTGAAGCCCTTGTACAGGATCTCCAGCGTTTCGCGGTTGTAGCGCTTGCCATGGCAGACATCGCACGGCACGTACACGTCCGGCAGGAAGTGCATCTCGACCTTGATCAGGCCGTCGCCCTGGCAGGCTTCGCAGCGGCCACCGCGCACGTTGAAGCTGAAACGGCCCGGCGAATAGCCGCGCGCACGCGCTTCGGGCACCTGTGCGAACAGTTCGCGCAGGGGGGTGAACAGGCCGGTGTAGGTGGCCGGGTTCGACCGCGGGGTGCGGCCGATCGGCGACTGGTCGATGTCCACCACCTTGTCGAACAGGTCCAGGCCATCGATCTCCTTGTACGGGGCGATCGGGTGCGAGGAACCGTTGATCTCGTTGGCGGCCAGCGAGAACAGGGTGTCGTTGATCAGGGTCGACTTGCCGGAGCCGGACACGCCGGTCACGCAGGTCAGCAGGCCCGACGGAATCGCCAGGTCCACGCCCTTCAGGTTGTTGCCGCTGGCCCCGCGCAGGTGCAGGGTCATCTTCGGGTTCGGCTTGTGCCGGCGCGCGGGGATCTCGATCGCACGCTTGCCCGACAGGTACTGGCCGGTCAGCGAACGCGGTGCCTCCAGGATGTCCTGCAGGGTGCCCTGGCCGACGATCTCGCCGCCATGCACGCCCGCGCCCGGGCCGATGTCCAGCACGTAGTCGGCCAGGCGGATCGCGTCCTCGTCATGCTCGACCACGATCACCGTGTTGCCGAGGTCGCGCAGGCGGGTGAGGGTGCCGAGCAGGCGCTCGTTGTCGCGCTGGTGCAGGCCGATCGACGGCTCATCGAGCACGTACATCACGCCGACCAGGCCGGCGCCGATCTGGCTGGCCAGGCGGATGCGCTGTGCCTCGCCACCGGACAGGGTGTCGGCCTTGCGCTCCAGGGTCAGGTAATCCAGGCCGACATCGACCAGGAAGCCGAGGCGTTCGCCGATCTCCTTGACGATCTTCGCGGCGATCTCGCCACGCCAGCCCGGCAGGCTCAGTTCACTGAAGAACTTCAGTGCCTCGTCGATCGGCAGCACCACCAGCTCCGGCAGCGGGCGATCGGCCACGAACACGTTGCGCGCCGCCTTGTTCAGGCGCGCACCATGGCATTCCGGGCACGGCTGTTCGCTGATGTACTTGGACAGCTCCTCGCGCACCGCCGGCGACTCGGTTTCCTTGTAGCGGCGTTCGAGGTTGGGAATGATGCCCTCGAAGCGATGCTTGCGCTGGGTGCGGCCACCAGCTTCGGTGAAGTAGGTGAAGGTGATCGTTTCGTCGCCGCTGCCGTACAGCACGGCCTGCTGCACCTTGGCCGGCAGCGAGTTCCAGGTGGCGTCCACGTCGAACTTGTAGTGCTTGGCCAGCGAGGCGATCAGCTGGAAATAGTAGGCGTTGCGGCGGTCCCAGCCGCGCACCGCACCGGCGGCCAGCGACAGCTCCGGATGCACCACCACGCGCGAGGGATCGAAGAACTCGGCGATGCCCAGGCCATCGCAGCCGGGGCAGGCGCCCATCGGTGCGTTGAACGAGAACAGGCGCGGTTCCAGCTCCGGCAGCGAGTAGTCGCACACCGGGCAGGAGTACTTGGAGGAGAACAGTGCCGGCGTGGCGTCGGCGGTGTCCAGGCTCTGCACCGAGGCCATGCCATCGCCCAGCTTCAGTGCGGTCTCGAAGCTCTCGGCCAGGCGTTGCTTGATGTCCTCGCGCGGGCGGAAGCGGTCGATCACCGCCTCGATGGTGTGCTTCTGGCGCAGCGCCAGCGGCGGCACCGCATCGATTTCATACAGCTCGCCGTCCACGCGCACACGCACGAAGCCCTGCGCACGCAGCTGGTCGAACACCTGTGCGTGTTCGCCCTTGCGGTCGCGGATGACCGGCGCCAGCAGCATGTAGCGCTGTTCCGGGTCCAGCGTCAGCACCTGGTCGACCATCTGGCTGACCGTCTGCGCTTCCAGCGGGTAGCCGTGGTCCGGGCAGCGCGGGGTGCCGACGCGGGCGTACAGCAGGCGCAGGTAGTCGTAGATCTCGGTGATGGTGCCGACCGTCGAACGCGGGTTGTGCGAGGTCGACTTCTGCTCGATCGAGATGGCCGGGGATAGGCCTTCGATGTGGTCCAGGTCCGGCTTTTCCATCACGCTCAGGAACTGGCGCGCATAGGCCGACAGCGACTCGACGTAGCGGCGCTGGCCTTCTGCATAGATGGTGTCGAACGCCAGCGAGGACTTGCCCGAACCGGACAGGCCGGTGATCACGATCAGCTTGTCGCGGGGCAGGTCGAGGTCGAGGTTCTTCAGATTGTGCGTCCGCGCGCCGCGGATGCGGATGAAATCCATCGCCATGGGGGATCCGGTTGTGGGGCGTTGGCTGGGTGCCGGGCCAGCAGGGAACGGCAATCGGTCAGCCTACCGAGGTGACCAGATGGGGGCAATGGGCGACAATGCCAGCCCGATGTCTCACCTGATGAGACAGGCCGACAGGCAGGGGTCAGATCCCTTTTCACGACGTGAAAAGGGATCTGACCCCGTTCTGGCCGGGCCCCCGGGCCGTTCAGGGGTTGACTTGACCCGTGCCCGCTGATCTGCGTACAATCCCGCTCCTGTCCGCCCTCGATGGCGGCAGCTCAGACCACAATAACTACAGAGGAAGGCCTGGTCATGTACGCAGTACTGGTCACCGGCGGTAAGCAATACCGCGTGGCGCAGGGCGAAAAGCTCCGCATTGAAAAGCTCGAAGTCGAAGTCGGCAGCGAGATCAAGTTTGACAACATCCTGATGCTGGGTGACAGCGACGGCGTGAAGCTGGGCGATGCGCTGAAGGGCGCTGCCGTCACCGCCAAGGTCCTGTCCCAGGGTCGTGCTGACAAGGTCCGGATCATCAAGTTCCGTCGCCGCAAGCACCACATGAAGCGTCAGGGTCACCGTCAGTACTACACCGAAATCGAGATCACCGGCATCGCCGGCTAAGCATCAGGAGAAGCAGTCATGGCACATAAAAAGGGCGTAGGCTCCTCGCGCAACGGTCGCGACTCCAACCCGAAGTACCTGGGCGTCAAGATCTTCGGCGGCCAGGCCATCGAAGCCGGCAACATCATCGTGCGTCAGCGCGGCACCCAGTTCCACCCGGGTTCGGGCGTTGGCCTGGGCCGTGACCACACCCTGTTCGCCCTCGTGGACGGCAAGGTGGAGTTCTCGGTCAAGGGCGCCAAGAAGCGCCGCACCGTCAGCATCGTCTCGGCCGACGCCTGATCCAGGCATCGCCGGCACCCGTGCCACGGCATGGGGGTGCTGCATGAAGAGCCCCGCTTCGGCGGGGCTTTTCGTTAGAGTGAAAGCAAGACCGGCCAGGCCGGGGTGCCGGCCAGTGGCTGGCATAACATTCAAGGCGACGGCAGGCAGGCCGCGCCCATCGCAGGCATCGAAACAATGAAACTGGTAGACGAAGCAGAAATCGAAGTGTTCGCCGGCAACGGCGGCAACGGCTGCATTGGCTTCCGTCGCGAGAAGTTCATTCCGCTCGGCGGCCCGGACGGCGGCGACGGCGGTGCGGGCGGCAGCGTGTACATCCGCGCCGACGAAAACCTGAACACCCTGGTCGACTTCCGCCATGACCGCATCTTCAAGGCGCAGCGTGGCGAGAACGGCATGGGCCGCCAGGCCTATGGCAAGGGCGGCGAAGACCTGACCATCACCGTGCCGGTCGGCACCGTGGTGATCAACGTCGCCACCGATGAAATCATCGGCGACCTGACCCGGCATGGTGATCGCCTGCTGGTGGCGCAGGGCGGTCGTGGTGGCCTGGGCAACATGCACTTCAAGAGCTCGACCAACCGCTCGCCGCGCCAGGCGCTGCCGGGCGAGCCGGGCGAAGAGCGCACGCTGAAGCTGGAGCTGAAGCTGCTGGCCGACGTCGGCCTGCTGGGCTTCCCCAACGCTGGCAAGAGCACCCTGATCCGTGCCGTTTCGGCGGCGACGCCGAAGGTGGCCGATTACCCGTTCACCACGCTGTACCCGAACCTGGGTGTGGTGAAGGTGGAGAACTACCGCAGCTTCGTGATTGCCGACATTCCCGGCCTGATCGAAGGCGCTGCCGACGGTGCCGGCCTGGGTGCGCAGTTCCTGCGCCACCTGCAGCGCACCCGACTGCTGCTGCACCTGGTGGACATCTCGCCGATGGAAGGCGGTGTGGAAGGCATTTCCCCGGTCGAGCAGGTGCGCGCGATCGAGCGCGAACTGGAAAAGCATGATCCGGAGCTGCTGCAGAAGCCGCGCTGGCTGGTGCTGAACAAGGCCGACCTGATGTTCGAAGACGAAGCGAAGGCTGCGGCCGAACAGATCGTCGCCGAGCTGGGCTGGAAGGAGCCGTGGTTCCTGGTTTCCGCGCTGGGCCGCGAAGGTACCTTCCCGATCATGAGCCGGATCATGGCCTTCTTCGATCGCCAGAAGGAAGACGAGCTGGAAGCCCGCAACGCGCAGTAATGCTGTTGTGGTTCCATGCGAAAAACCCGGCTTCGGCCGGGTTTTTCATTTTCCATTAGTGCCGGCCGCTGGCCGGCATTCCTCGGGGTTGCCGGCCGCTGGCCGGCAAC